>JADFHU010000125.1 GCA_022567055.1 Planctomycetota bacterium | reverse complement strand
TGATCGCTTCTCAATCGCGACATCCGCGACGTAGAACAGCTACGCCTGTGGTGTCGCTCAATCGGGCGCGACCCAATATGGGGCACACTTGGACCCCAAATTGTCCAACTTATTTCTTGCCGATCCCTTAGTCCTATTCAGCTCTTGACTAGAGAATTATCGCAATGATTCAAAAGACAAAATCATGCCTTTTGCTGCTCGGTCTGCTCATGGCGCCCGCGCCGGCTTGGTGCTACCGCCCCTTCGAATCGACGGATGCAGACGTCGTCGAGCGTGGAGAGACCGAGGTCGAACTGGGTTATTTCAACTGGCAGCGGTCCGAAGGCGAGGACACCTTCATCACGCCCCAGATCGTGTACAACTACGGTCTCTCCGACACATGGGAACTGGTAGCAGAGTTTGAAGTGGAGCATCCGTCCGGAGAGGCGTCCGAATGGGTCGATCCCGCATTGTTTCTAAAAGGCATCCTGCGGGAAGGCGCAATCCAGGATCAACCCGGTCTCAGCCTTGCCGTGGAAGCCGGGTTTTTGTTCCCCTCGACCGTCACGGAGGAGAACCAGGTTGGATTCGAGGCGATCGGTATCGTCAGCGGGCAACTGTCGCCTTTCACCTACCACATCAACTTCGGCGGCGGATTGGACCGTGTCGACGGAGATTCCTTTGGACTCTGGGGTGTCATAGGGGAATTGTCCGTTAGCCCCGATGTGAGACTTGTGGGCGAGATCAACGGGGAAAGTGCCCGTGGCGAGTCCGCAGAGAGTTCCGGTCTGCTCGGGATGATCTGGGAAGTGCCCTCTCGCCCCGGCCTCGCGCTGGACGCGGGCGTGCGACGAGGCATTTCCCGTGCCGCGCCCGATTGGCAGCTCACAATGGGATTGGCCCTCAGTTGGTAGCAGTCAAGATGATTCAATGACTAAGAAAGGAGCTTAACCCATGAGATGCATCATTCTTGTCGTCGTGTTTCTTGAGGGGATCTTTCTCTCACCTGGGACTGCCCAAACAAAGGCCACCAGCGAAGAACCTTTCCAATGGCAACGAATTGATCAGAGCCAATACGTTGGCGCGGCGCGCTGCGCGGAGTGTCATGAGGCGCACTTCGACGGATGGAAGGGAACGCTGCATGCCAAGATGATTCAGCCGGCCGTGGCATCGGGACCGAACAAAACGATTGTCGGGGATTTCAATCAACCGAGTGAGTATCGCCAATTTGAACTCGAAGACGTCAAGTGGGTGATCGGCAGCCGCTGGAAACAGAGGTACATCGGTGAGGTTGACGAAATGGAGGTGGTCTATCCGGCCCAGTGGAGCGTGAGCCAGGAAAAGTGGCAACCGTATCGCGGACGAGGCGACTGGTGGTATCCCCATCACCAAGACTGGCAGAGTCGTTCCAACTTCAAGCTCTGCGCGGGGTGCCACAGCGTGGCGTCGGATCATTACACGCAGAAGTGGACGGAATTGAACATTGCCTGCGAGGGCTGTCATGGGCCCGGTAAAACCCATTCCGATGTGCCACTGGTCGACAATATCGTTAATCCGGCTCGTCTCAGTACGGCTCGGTCCATGGACATCTGCCTCTCATGCCATCAGGCCGGCAAACCCCCCGGCAACGAATATGCGTGGGCGGTCGGTTACCGGCCGGGGATGGATCTGTCGAAGTTCTGGCAGGCGTTTGAGCCCGAGGAGGGTCGCGTGACGCCAGAGTTCTGGCAAAATGGCACGGCTCACAAGAATCGTATTCAGGGCAATACCTTCGTGCAGAGTGTGATGTACCACGCAGGACTGCAATGTACGAACTGCCACGACTCCCACGGTTCGCGTCACCGTTCGATGAACATCAAATCGGCCGCCAGCAATTCCCTTTGCCTGACTTGTCACGGCCCGGACAATTTTGCACCTCTCAGTGGGAAAACACTTTCCGGGCATACTCACCACAAGCCTACCAGTCCGGGCAGTCTATGCGTCGAGTGCCACATGCCTCTGACAGGGAAGAATACCGTGGCTGGCGAATCGCGCAATCACAGTTTTGATTTCATCTCACCCCTCGACACGATCAAGTACGGCGTGCCGAACAGTTGCAACGGCTGTCACGCCGATGAAACGGCCCAATGGGCGGCTGAAGCACTGAAGAAGTGGCAGCAGAAGTAGGACAAAAAACGCGGCCTGCGTATCTCCGTAGCAAAATCTCAAGGAGTCCTTGAAAATGAAACGAGAGATCAATATTGCTTTGTTTTGTGTTTTCTCGGCGCTCGCTTGGATGGGGTGTGCAAAACGGGACCGTCCTTCCGTTCGAGAGGTCGTGGTCTATACCAGTGAGGACCAGGTTTTTTCAGAACCGATATTGAAGGATTTTGAGAGAGAGACCGGCATCAAGGTCAGGGCGGTGTTTGATACAGAGGAGGCCAAGAGTACTGGTGTGATGAATCGATTGATTGCGGAGAAGGATAATCCACAAGCCGATGTGTTCTGGGCCAATGAACCCATTCGGGCGGAGGTGCTCAAGCAGAAGGGCATCGCCGAAATCTACCGTTCTCCCCAGGCTGAGGCAATTCCTGAAATCTATCGGGACCCTGAGGGGTACTGGACGGGCTTCTCGGCGCGTGCCCGTGTCCTGGTGGTGAACAAGCAGATCCAGGATCCTCCCACGACGATTCACGCCTATACAGATCCGAAATGGAAAGGAAAGGGCTTGATCGCCAATCCGCTGTTCGGGACCACGACCGTTCAGATTGCCGCGTTGTTTGCACAATGGGGGGATGAGAAAGCAAGGGCATTCATGGAGTCCATGAAGACCAATGCTGTCGGTGTATCGACCAGTAATGGAGAAAGCGCCGATTTTGTCGCATCGGGACGATATGCCTTCAGCCTGGTCGACAGTGACGATGCGGTCAGCCGGATGCGACAGGGTAAATCCATCGAGATGGTCTATCCCGACCAGGGACCGGATGAGCCGGGCTGCCTGATCGTTCCCAATGCCGCGGTGTTGATTAAAGGTGCCCGTCACCCGGATAATGCGCGAAAACTGATCGATTACCTGTTGTCCCCGGAGACCGAACGCAAGCTGGCCTTTGCGGATTGTGCCCAGATTCCTCTGCACAGCGGCGTGGAAATCCCCAAGGAAATGAAAGCGCTTGAAGCCATCAAGGTCATGCGTATCGATTATGCCCGCGTCGCCGAGACCCTACAGGCCATCCAACCCTATCTCAAGGAGTGGGTGGGGCTGTAATGACCAAACGGATCGTCTTGTCTCTGGCGGTGGGATTCCTGTTTCTGGCGGGTCTTCTTCCTCTACTGCTCTTGCTGATGCAGAGCGTGAATGAGGATGGAAGACTGACATTCGATGCCTACCGGGATTTGCTCTTCACGAAAAACCAGTGGATCCTCCTTGGGCGCAGCCTGATGCTATCGGGGCTCTGTGCCCTTGTTTCCACGGTCACGGGCACGACGTTGGGGCTAATCCTCGGGAAGACGGATCTACCCTGGCGACGGACCTTTACCGTCCTCTATGCGCTGCCGTTGTTTGTGCCACCCTACATTATGGCAGTGTCATGGTTTCATATCCTGGGCAGAGAGGGCCTGGTTCGTGGGCTGTTGGGACCGACCGCCGCTGCCGTGACATCGGACTGGCTATGGGGTTTACCCGGATGCGTATGGATTCTGTCTTCGATTTTTTCTCCGGTGGTGATGTTATTGACCCTGGCCTTTATCCGGGGTATTCCGCCTCGTCTGGAAGAAGCGGGAAGACTCGTTGCCTCCTGGCCCGGGGTGCTCAGGCATGTGACGATTCCCATGATCCTCCCGGCGGTCATGTTGAGTGCCTTATTGGTGTTTATTCTCACACTAGGGGAGTTCGGAGTCCCTCACTTCTTGAGATACGATGTCTTTCCTGTGGAATTCTTCACCCAATTCGCCGCGTTTTACGATTTCAGGGCAGCCACGGTGATGGCGATGCCCTTAATCGGCTTGACACTCATGGCCTTGGCTTTCGAGAGACTGTGCTTGCGCAAAAAAACATACATCATTCAGTCGACAGGTCACGGACAGAGACGCCTGGTCATACCCTTGAACCGATCGCGTCGCGTAGGGATGCTGATCCTCGTGGGTACCCTCAGTTTCATGTGGACCGTACTGCCCTTGCTCACCCTCTTGTTCGAGTCCCTGTCTTCCAGTGCCTACCCACGCGCCTGGACGCTTGCCGGCCACAGCCTCATGCGAAGCCTGGTCTATTCGGCAATAGCCGCTACTGTTCTGACGATGTTGGGGTTGTTGACGGGCTATTTGGTTCACGATCGATCGTTTCGGTTTTGGATGTTTCTGGATTCCATCATCCTGTTTCTTTTCGCATTGCCTGGCTCTGTTCTGGGAATCGGCCTGATTCTCCTCTGGAACAGACCCGTCACCCAGGCGGTCTATGCCTCCCCGATGATCCTGCTGCTGGGCCTGGTCGCGAAATACACCGCATTGACGCATCGGATTTCTGTATCGACCCTGGAACAGATCCCAGCTTCCATGGAAGAGGCGGCCTGTATGGCAGGGGCCCGATGGCTGCGACGATGTTGGCAGATTCTAATCCCCTTGGCCCGTCCCGGTCTAATAGTCGCGTGGTTGACGGCCTTCATATTTTGCATGCGGGACACCGAACTGGCCATGCTAGTCTACCCGCCGGGTTGTGACACCTTGCCGGTGCGGACCTTCACCCTGATGGCGAATGGTTCATCGGATCTGATTGCCGCCCTCTGCATGATCATGGTGTTGGGGACCCTGATCCCCTTGGGTCTCCTGTCTCTGGCGATGAAAGGATGTTGGGGAGGTCATGTCGAGTATCCGATTTCAATCCGTCCATAAGATCCTGGGAGACCGACAGGTCCTACAGGATCTCTCTCTGGAAGTGGGCCCCGGAGAACGCGTGGCCATTCTGGGACCGTCCGGGTGTGGGAAAACGACACTCCTGCGACTGGCGGCCGGACTCATCACCCCGGACCAGGGTTGTATTGCCATCAACGGCATTCCGGTTGCTGAAGGCGGTAGGAATCTCATCGAACCCGAGGATCGTCAGGTGGGCATGGTGTTCCAGGATTTGGCACTGTGGCCGCATTTGACGGTCAGCGGGAATCTGGCCTTCGGCCTGAAAGTAAAGGGAACTCCCAAGCAGGAACGCCTCTCAAGAATCCATGAAATGTTGCAATTGGTTCACATGGAGAGCCGGGCCCATGCAAGACCCGCACAGTTATCCGGAGGGGAGCAGCAGCGCGTGGCGCTTGCTCGGGCTTTGGTGTTACAGCCGAAGATCCTGGTCATGGATGAACCCCTGTCCAGTCTGGATGAAGATCTCAGAGCGGAGTTACGCTGCGAATTGCTGAAATGGCAGCAGGAAATCGGCTTTACGCTTCTCTATGTCACCCATGATCGAGGAGAGGCATCCACCATGGGTCAACGCATCCTCACCATGAAAAACGGTTCCATCAAATGAATTAGATAACCCGTTCGTTGCCGCCGTCGATGGGGATCTGTGCGCCGGTGGTCTTGGAGAAGACGGGGCCCGCCAGCGTACAGATCAGGCGGGCGACATCTTGGGAGGTGATCTGGGTCTTCAGCAGGTTGTTTCTCTTGTACTCTGCGATGGTCTGGCCGTAGTGCTTGGCCCGCTTCTGTAAGACATCGTCCGTCCAGATGCCGGTGTCGAAGACGGCATTGGGATGCACGACGTTGACCCGAATGCCCTGGGGGGCGAATTCCAGGGCCGCCACCCGCGCCAATTGCGTCAAGCCCGCCTTGGCGACCGAGTAGGCCGAGACACCGGGTCCCGGTGCCGGCACGTTTTTGGAGGCATTGATAATGACGGTGGGGTCGATGCCCTGGGAGAGATAGGGAATGCAGCGCTGGAGCAAGCGCTGGTGAGCGGTCAGGTTCACCGCCAAACTCTTATCCCAAATGGCTGGACTCATGTCGGCAATGGATTCACTCGCGGGAAAGATCCCTGCATTACTGACGACGATGTCGAGCCCGCCCCAGTGCCGGATGGTTTGATCCACCGCTTTGGCGATTTGTTGCGACGAATTCAAGTCGCAACGAATACCCACGATCTGCGCTGAGTCGAATTCGTGGGTGATGGCCTTTTTGACGTCCAGCGCCGCGACCGCGGCACCCTGCGCGGCAAAGGCCTGCACGCAGGCCCTGCCGATGCCGCTGCCGGCCCCTGTGACCAGGACGACCTTTCCTTCGAAGAGAGGCGCAGCGCCGCCCTTCTTGAGCTTGGCCTGTTCCAGCTCCCAGTATTCCATTTCGAAGAGCCGTTTTTCCGGGAGGGGTTTCCAGCCTCCCAAGGCCTCCGCCTGTTGAATGCATTTAGTCGTGTGGGTCACGATATCGCCGATGATCCCTATCTCCGCCGCATTCTTACCGAAGGCAAGGGTGCCGGCGCCCGGGCAGATGGCCCAGCGCGGGGCGGGGTCGAGGCAAGAGAGCGAATCCTCCTTGTTTCGTCGGAAATAGTGCCGGTAACGCTCTGCATATCTTGCGATGTCTCGTTGCGGATTCTCGCTCAGCAGTACCGGCTTTTGTTTGGTCCGAATGATGTGATCCGGCGTGATGGGGCCGCGCGTGCCGATGGAGGCCACGTTCTTCAGCCGCGAGAAAGCCACGGCCGCCTTGCCCTGGTCCGCCCGCGCCAACACGGGCGCGCCACGCAGGTCGGAGACCGATTTTCGTGCGGCCGCCAAGGCCAGGAGGTTTTCGCCGGCCTTCGTGGCCTTCGCGTGCGGCGGGGGGCGTTTGCCGCATTCTCTGCTGAGATATCGTTCCGCGGCGGTGACAAGGGAGATCATCGCCTCATAGCTCTCTTTAGCGTCGTCCGCCCAGGTGAAGACGCCGTGGTTTAGCAACACCATGCCCTTGAATGCCCGCCAATCCACCCGCCGGGTCATCCGTCCTATTTCCCGGGCCAGGATGAATCCGGGCATGACATAGGGAACGATGAGGACGGAGTCCGCATA
Organism: Planctomycetota bacterium; assembly: GCA_022567055.1. GTDB lineage: Bacteria > Planctomycetota > Phycisphaerae > Sedimentisphaerales > Anaerobacaceae > JAIPFM01. The sequence continues at coordinate 3,608 of JADFHU010000125.1, read as the reverse complement.
GATGTCACGGAGTCGTCGCTTGCCGTCGCGGGTATTCGTGACCGTCACCACGGCATCGGCATGGGTGTGATCGACAAAGCGGAAGGGAATAATGGCGTGGAGGATGGCTTCCACCGAGGGTGTGGGGGCGTTGGGATTGGTCATCGCCGCCCGCTGGAAACGGACCATTTCCGAGTCACTGAGTTCATCCAGCGCCGCCATCTTGAGCAGCGTCTCCATACGAACGGGCGCAAATCCTTCTCTCTCGATGCTGGCCAGGTCCCACCCGCTTCCCTTCACGTAGAGGAGTTCTTCTTCCTCGCCGAAGAGGTTCTTCTCTGCGATCTTGACCGACGTATTGCCCCCCCCGTGCATGACGAGATCGGGATCTTTGCCGAGTAGTCGCGAGGTGTAGACGCGCAGGTCGAGAGGGCTCTTGTGACGGGCAGCTTCCTTGTTGTTCCATCGACTCTTCATGGCAGTTGGTCGTGATTATACTGAGGATGAAGGACTGATTCAAGCTGAGGGACCGGCGATTCATGCGATGACTATCGGCGTGTGGTCTGAGTAGCGAGGTTTTCATTGCCGGATCGTGCATGGCGTGCTAGAACTGTGTTTGTGAAGATGCCTTAAAGATCTGTGAGGATGCTATAAGTGGCGCAGCAACTTGCCGAGATATCCGAGACGCTTCAGACCTTTATTGAAGAGCAACGTGTCTTCTTCGTGGGCACCGCGCCGCGGGAAGGACGTATCAATGTCTCCCCCAAAGGATCGGACTCGCTGCGGGTCGTGAGTTCCAAGCGAGTGCTCTGGCTAAACTTAACAGGAAGTGGCAATGAAACGGCGGCCCACGTTGCCGAGAATGGTCGTATGACCATCATGTTCTGCTCTTTCACAGAGAAACCGTTAATCCTCCGTCTCTACGGCCAGGCGAGAGCTGTCCATCCTCGGGATGCCTATTGGCAGGCCTTGAGGTCCCTGTTCGCTTCTGTTATTGGGGCGCGACAGGTGATCGACATGGAGGTGGACCTGGTACACACCTCCTGCGGCTGGGGGGTGCCCATCTGTGAGTACGTGAGTGAACGGCAAAAACTCCAGGAATGGGCGGACGGAAAAGGAACGGAGGGGATAAAGCAGTATTGGCTGGAAAAGAACAGCGCTACCATTGACGGAAAATCCACCGGAATCGAAGACCAGAGGTAATTACAATGGACATAGACGAAACGACATATGCCGAGATTGCGGAGATGATCAACAGCGATGAGAGTCCGGTGGGCATCGACGCCAAAAAAACGCACGTCTACATCATTCACAAGCTGAATCAGATTGAGAAGCGCCTGGTCTCCCTGGAAAAGCGAATGGCGGCAGATGCCGGCTGAGGCCTAATCAGCTGCGATCTTCTATCAGGGAGTACTTCTGTATCTGCTTACCGGTATAGATCTGACGGGGCCTGCCGATCCTGGCCGGGGCCTGCACCATCTCTTTCCAATGCGCGATCCAACCGGGGAGACGTCCGATGGCGAAGAGAACGGTAAACATGTTGGACGGGAAACCCAAGGCCATGTAGACCAAGCCGCTGTAGAAGTCCACATTGGGATAGAGTTTGCGACTCACGAAGTATTCGTCTTTGAGGACGGCGGCCTCGAGACGTAGGGCGATATCCAGCAGAGGCTGTTGCCCGGCCTCTTCTTCCAGGATGCTCATGCACATCTTCTTCAGGATCTTGGCCCGGGGATCGTAGTTCTTGTAGACCCGGTGTCCGAAACCGGAGAGGCGGAAATTGTCTGCCTTGTCCTTTGCCCTGTCTATGAATCTCTGTATGTCTCCGCCTTCGGCCTGTATCGCATTGAGCATTTCCAGAACGGCCTGGTTGGCCCCTCCATGAAGCGGACCCCAGAGGGCGGAGATGCCGGCCGAGATGGAGGCGTAGAGGTTTGCCTGGGAGCTGCCCACCAGGCGAACGGTCGCTGTGGAGCAGTTCTGTTCATGATCGGCGTGAAGAATCAATAGAGCGCTCAGTGCCCGGACACGGTCCGGCTTAAGCTCGTAGTTGTTCACGGGAGACCAAAACATCATGTTCAAGAAGTTCTCGCAGTAGTTGTAGTCCTTCTGGGGGTAGACGACCGGGTCACCGGTGTTTTTCTTGTGGGCGTAGCAGGCGAGGGTTCGAATCTTGCTGATCAGACGCGCAGCGGTCAGGTCAATGCTCTCACGCATGGAGAGCGAGTCCACATTGGGATAGAAACTGCTCATGGCATTGACCATGGTCCCCAGGATATTCATGGGGTGGGCATCATAGGGGAACGCGCTAAAGAAGTGACGCATGTCTTCGTGCAACAGGGAGTGCTGGTTCAGGAGGCGGGAAAAGCTCTTCATCTGTTCTGAAGAGGGCAGTCGATCGTGCAGGAGCAGATAGCACACCTCGGTAAAACTCGAATGCTCACAGAGATCTTCGATCCGGTAGCCGCGATACCGTAGGATACCCTCTTCTCCGTTGATAAAGGTAATGTCGCTGGTACAGCTACCGGTATTGACATAGCCCTCATCGAGCGTGATGTAGCCCGTTTTGGCACGCAGATTACTGATATCGATACCGTGCTCTCCCTCGCTCCCCACGACCACATCGAGTTCCAGCTCCTGACCATCCAGGGTTAATTTGGCCTTTTTTCCCTTGGTTATCGTCAAAGGTCAATCCTCGTCAAAAAGGAATTCATCATCTACCTGTACGCACTTCAGGCCTCACAGAGTCGTGGTCACATTATAGGGAATACCGATAATAATGCAATCTGGCAGAGGTTTTTGTTTTTTCTGCCGTCCTAGCGGGACAGGAGACCTTGCCATTTCGTGTGTAAGTCATTGTATAGAAGTATGTTGTAGGAAAACCGTGGGCAAGGCGAACGTGTGCCTCCTTCTGCTTGCGTGCGTGGAGCCTCTAGGACACGGCATCCAAAACCTGGGTAGAGGACCGCCCGCGGCCGCCCATTTTCGTCTCTGGCACGGAGTCCTAATAGGACGAGTCAGCCGGCTGGCCGCCCACGCCGAAAATCTATCAGTTTTGCTGAAAGACCTGGGGAAACGACGATTCCCGCCCTTTTTTGGGTGGATCAGATGACATTTCTTGCGCATCATAAGTATCGACTAGGCAATCTAATCTGCTATACTGGTCACGTTATTTTTTGGCCTGGTTCAAACCAGGGTAACAATGTGTCTGGATCGAAATCGATATCGAAATCGGGATCGGGATCGAGAAAAGCCTTTGGTGCTACCATTGTCCTGATGGATGAAAGACGATTTCGATAGCGATTTCGATTTCGATCCTGAAACGACGGTTTACTCAGTGTTACCCGGAACCGTCGATTTTTGAACCAGGCCTGTTTTTTCGGCATGCCAGCGTGGCTTAGGCGACAGGACGACCGTATTTGGAGTGAGCAACATGAAAAAATGCAGAGGTTTTACCCTCATCGAATTACTCGTTGTCATAGCCATCATTGCCGTCCTCATGGGCATCTTGATGCCGGCTTTGCGCAGGGTGCGCGAGCAGGCCAAGATGACCAGTTGCCTGGCGAATTGCCGGCAATGGGCCTTCATTTTCAGCACCTACGTGTCTGACAACGACGGCAAGTTCTTTT
>JADFHU010000765.1 GCA_022567055.1 Planctomycetota bacterium | reverse complement strand
CGGGCGGGCAGACAGCAACGGTTAGTTCACCCTCGCGGACGACGTCGGCACATCCCTCGGCGATTTCTTTCGCCAAGACGACAGCGCTGTGAAGATTGGTGTTCATCTTCCAATTGCCGGCAATAAACGCTTTTCTCATGAAATACTCCTGCTGACGGTTGTCTTCAAAGCAGATCCACCGCCTTCGGGAAACTTCCCAGGACCGACAGCTGCAGACAGTGTTGCCGCGCCTCATCGAGGCCGAGTCTGATCGGTTCGTCCGTATGGTGACCTAGAAAGTCCATGAAGAAGTAGTACTCCCACTCCCGTTTCTTGCTGGGCCTCGATTCAATGTTGGTTAGATTGATACTGTGCTTGCGAAAGACGTCCAGGACATCGACCAAGGCCCCGGCCTTGTGAGCCGTACTGAAGAGAATGGCCGTCTTGTCCTGATCGGTCGGTTTGGCGTCCTCTCGTCCAATGATGAGAAAGCGAGTCACATTATTGGGTATGTCCTCAATGTTCTCATGGAGGATCTGAAGGCCGTACAGTTCCGCCGCTGCGGCTGAGCCAATCGCCGCGGCATAATCTGTCTCGGCGGCCATCTGTGCCGCCTTGGCCGTAGACGCTACCGAGACCTTCTCCGCCGACCGGTACGTTGCGCTGAGCCACTTTTGGCATTGAGCGAAGACCTCTGGTTTTGAGAAAACCTGCGTGATTCTGTCGGGGCTGCATTTGGCCATGAAATTGTGGTGAATCTCCAGGAGCACTTCCGCACAGACTTTCACGTTGGTCTCAATCAGGGCATCCAATGTTTCGATCACTCCCCCGCCCGTGCTGTTCTCGATGGGGACCAAACCCAGATCGCAATGCCCCTTGCCGACCATGTCAAAAATGGCGGAAATGTCTGCCAATGGTTCATAGATAACGCATTGACCGAACTTCAGCATAGCAGCCGCATGACTGAAGCTGCCGTTGGGTCCGAGGTAACCGATTCGCAGGGGCCTCTCGAGGTGAAAAGAACCGCTCATCAGCTCGCGCCAGATAGCCTTCAGGCACTTGGTGGGCAGGGGGCCCGTGTTGGCCCGTTCGATCTTATCGAATACCTGCTTTTCGCGTGCCGGCGCATAGATCGGTTTGTCTGTTTCGTTCTTGAGTCTCCCGACTTGAACGACGACTTCAGCTCGCTCATTCATCAGTTGCACTAGTTGGGTATCTAGTGCGTCGATACGTTTTCTTAGCTCGTCCAAGCTCACGGAAATAGGTGATCCCGGGAAAACTGCAGCATCGGTTCAGAACCCCTGGATACCCACGGATTGATCATTGCTGTGCCCACAGTCCCACTGTATAGTTGGTGATCATTTGGCGCAGTATTTAAAGCAGCCGCCAGTGTACCCTAAAACCTGCCTTTCTAGCAGAAATCGGGTTGAGCGTCAACGTTTTTCGTCCACCAGAGAGGATATTGGCATGGCAGCCGTCGCGACCTTGTCCGTCCTAACCTGGCATACAGTGTTCGAGACTGAATGGGGATTTTTCGGCCTGGGTGGCAATGATGCGGGCATCCTGCGCAGCTGCCTGCCCATGGACAGCAAGGAGCGAGCGAGGTCTCATCTTCTCTCGGGCTCGGACCCCATCGCAGAGGGTTGCCCCTGGGACGAGCTTCGCGACCGTATCTGCTCCTACTTTGCCGGTGATCTGGTGCAGTTTGGGCGGAAAGCGCGGTTCAATCTGGTTCAAATGACCCTCTTCTCCCGGGCAGTCCTGCTCGTCTGCGGGGAGCTGCCCTATGGAATGACAACCACCTACCGCGTGCTGGCCTTGCGCGCAGGTCGCCCCGATGCCGCCCGGGCCGTGGGCACGATCATGGCCCGAAACCCATTGCCACTGCTCGTTCCCTGCCACCGAGTCGTCAGGAGCGACGGTCAGCTGGGCGGATTCTCGGCCCCGGGTGGTCCGGATACTAAGAGGAGAATGCTCCAGCTGGAATCTGAGTCGAGGCTTAGGTAGGGACCTGGTCTGGTCTGCCCCAGGGCAGTTTGTCTGCTTTACGCCAGAAAGGCCATTTATCGAAGACTCTTACCGTTCAAGTAATCAGTCAACAGTAATCAGTGATCGGTTTGGGCTAAAAAGCTGATTGCTCTGTCACTGATTCCTGATTACGGCCTTGCTAAAACTCCGGGAGGAGGTAGAAAAAAGGCGCGTTCACATCTGCTTGAATTAAGATGCGATCCCCCCGGGGTCTGCCCTCGGCCGTGAGCGGGGCCGCATGGAGAGTCGATTGCATAGAAACAAGCCAACGGTCGGATTCGAACCGACAACCGCTGGTTTACAAAACCAGGGCTCTACCGTTGAGCTACGTTGGCGTACATCCTTGGGTCGTCCAAGCTGGGCTCCAACTTACCGAAAATTGGGCGGATTTTCAAGCCCTTGGCCTGGAACTCTGCGAACTTACATGGCAGGGGAGGCGGGTTTTCGGACTCGTCGTAGTGTCCGGAATTCAGACCGGATTGCCTATCCTACAAAAGTGAATCAGCGGATTGGCCGATCTCATAAGGGTGTTTGTGCGGGTCCGTTGGTCCCTGACGCGGGCATCTTGACGGGTAACGGTGTGCCGTGGACAATGCGCGCGTGTCGTCGATAGGGGATCGGCAAGAAATAAGTTGGACAATTTGGGGTCCAAGTGTGCCCCATATTGGGTCGCGCCCGATTGAGCGACACCACAGGCGTAGCTGTTCTACGTCGCGGATGTCGCGATTGAGAAGCGATCA
>JADFHU010000124.1 GCA_022567055.1 Planctomycetota bacterium | reverse complement strand
CTGCATTGTCCACACCACCTTCACCGAGGCCATTAACCACGACCCCGCTATCACCTATATCCAAACCGGCAGCCAGATCCCCGGCCGTCCCAGCCTCGGCGCCTGGCTCAGCTACGGACTGGGCAGCATGAACCAAAATGGAAACCGTTCCTGGGCGCAAGGCCGCTCAGAATGCGCGGCTGCATTTGGGTTGGAAACATGCTTTTAATTTCAACATAAATGGCCCCGGATTCCACCCCACATCCCTAGGATGCGCCTGCTCACCCCTCAGCGGTTGGACTAACCAAGGTGTATAGCATTCCAACTCCAAGGGCGATGATTAACCCAAAGTAAACGAGTGCCGCAATCGTACGCTGAAAGCGTGATACTTCAAAAAACCGTTGTTCACTATCCGTTCGCTTACGGAAAAGTGAAAACAAGCGAGGAAGTGAGAAGATGAGGATCAAAAAAATAATAAATGACGGTCTGTAAAAGGCGAATGCTCCGGCAATCACGATGCCGACGCCCCAGAGCCACGGTGAGAGTGCTGTCACCATGCGTCCTCCGTCAAGGAAGCCGGTGGGCATTAGGTTAAACAGGTTCAGGAAATAACCGGTGTAAGCCAGTGCCGCGAAAAATGGATTATCTGTCTGCAAGTATATGTAATGGCAGCCGAAGGCGGCCAAGCCCCCAGCGATGGGGCCGCCGGCCGCTACCCAAAATTCAACCCATGCATGAGGAGGGGCTTCTTTAAGCGCGATCACCGCGCCCATGAACGGAATAAACACTGGCCAGCCTACATTCAGCGAAAAGGTTTTGGCCGCAATCAGGTGGCCGGACTCATGTACGAAGATCAATAGCACAAAGCCTGCTGCGAACTGCCATCCCCACAACATGGAGTACGCCCAGATCGACAGGATCATGGTCCCGCCGGTTTTAAGCAAAATCGGAAAAAACTTGATAAGGGGCAGGGCCAGAAATTTTAGCTTGGCTCCAAACTTGAGTATTAGGATAATGACAACCGAAAGTGGGGCAAGTAACTTCTTTAACTTACTTAACCAAATGTCCTTTTGCTCTGTATTATGATCATTTTCCATGAAAGTGATTTCTTTCTGCGCATGTTTGCGTTCACACGCACGGTTTACCGTATTGCTGCGCAACGCGTTAGAAATCTTCTTGCTTACATTATCATCTCTTGAGGTCAATCCCTCAAGCCATTCAAGCAGAACACCGGCACCAGGTGGTGACCTGCCTTCGGAAATCCAAAGCTTTTTTAGCTTTTTAGCTGCTGCTATGGCACACCGAGGATTCCCTAAGTGGTGATGGCACACCGCTATTTGTTGCCAAACTCGCTTCATATCGTGACCGTGAGGCTTCATTGACCAGTGCCGTCGCTTTTTGGACAAACGCTTGTAGTACACCAGTGCAGCGAGGCATTAGTAAGGGAGCATTAGTAAGGGACACTCCCTTTAGTAGGAGCAAGTCGTTGACATCCCGCTGCTTTACCGTCTGGATGGCCGGTGGCGGCGTCAAGGCGGGGATTACCTATGGACAGACCGGTGACTACGGCTACAACATCGCCGACGAACACAGCAACCCGATGAGACCACAGCCGAACAAGGACCATTGGACCCCGGGCACCATGCACATTCACGACTCGAACGCGACCATCCTGCACCTCCTGGGCATCGACCACAAACGCCTAACCTAATCAGTACCAGGGCCGAGATTTCCGTCTCACCGACATCCCCGGCCACGTCATGCACGACCTCATCGCCTAAAAGCGGTCCATGTGGCTGTGGTCTGACGCTATTTCGCTCGCTCTTCTTCCTTCATGCGCCGTTCATCTGCGGGGCTATCTTGTATTGTTGCACCCTCCTCCACGGCAGCGCGTTGTGCAGTTTTGGGCTCCATGAACGCCGATTCAATGATTTTTTATAGCAATCACTGAACATACTGAAAGCAACTCTGTATACTACGACATTATGTCGTAAATCTACGACAGTCTATCGTAGTATGGATCGAATCTTTGAGGATGACCCGAGTGAATCAAGCCCCACTAGCAAATGCGGAATTGGCGATCATGAATCTGCTTTGGCAGAGCGATCGTTTGACGGCTCGCCACATTCGCGAGCAACTCTATCCAGATGCGACCAAGGCCCAGCACGGGACGGTTCAGAGACTCTTGCAGCGTCTGGAAGACAAGGGGTATGTTGCGCGCGACCGCAGTCTGTCCGTGCATCTGTTCTCTGCGGCAATCTTACGCCAAACCTACGCCGGCAGGCAATTGGAATCGCTCGCCGACAAACTGACAGCCGGCTCGTTTGCACCGTTGATCACCCATCTTATTGCGGAAAAGAAGATTTCCCGTGACGAAATTGACCGCATCCGGGGCATCCTTGACGGGCGGGGTGAGCAGGGAGACCCTACATGACGGATCTCTTTTTTCAGATGGCGCTGAGCAATGCGTGTCTTGCGCTTGCCTTGGCAATCGTGGCCATGGTGGTGGGCGTAAGCGCGAAGCGGCCTCATGTGGCCACATTTGGTCCATCTGCTCTGGCTGCTCGTTTTTGGCACACTTGGTGATGTCCTGCCTGAATCCGAAACCAAAACGCTATGCGAACTCTCTGTTATCGGCAGTCGAGTTTCTTGCTCGTCCGGCCCTCCGTCCTCCGGCCATGGCAATGGAAATCAATAGCGGCGGAGTCCTGGAAAGGAGATTTAAAATGATTATGTCGAACAAACCGCACCGATCGACGTCACGTCTGTTGCAGGTAGGTGTCCTGTTGTCCGCACTGCTCGTGCTTCCTCTTGGCATCGTGTCCGCTCAGGACTACCAAGCCGTCGCCAAGCGGCTGAAGAAGTCGGTGAAGAAGGGTGAGATCACGCAGCAACATGCCGCCGCCATGATGGCTGCGCTCAAGAAGGAGGCTCCCAAGAGCAAGAGCGATGCCAAGCTGGAAAGCACCTGGAAGAAGCTGCGGGCCATGGTCAAGAAAGGCGAGTTAACCGAAGAGCAAGCACACGCCAAGATGTCAGCGATCAAGACAGAGGCCGCCGAGAAAGAGATCAAGAAGAGAATGGCCGCCGGAGGCCGCCGCCAGCGCGGTGGTGAGCATGGGCGCATCACTCGTGAGGAGTTCGCGCGCGCCGAGGTCGAGCTCCGCAAGGCGGTCGCCGAAGGCAGGATCTCGGGAGAGGATGCCCGAGCCCGCATCCAAGGGATGCGCAAGGCGATGCGCGAGACGATGGTCCATCGAGGCGAGCGCGGTTCGAAGCGCGTCACCAGGGAGGACTACACGCGTACCGTGGCCGAGCTGAGGAAGGCGGTCGCCGCGGGCAAGATATCGGGAGAGGACGCCAGGAAGATGATCGAGGGCGCGAAACGTCGGATGGAGACGAGCCAGACGATGTCCGAGCGTGCGAAACATCGGAGGGAGTTGAGCCAGAAGATGTCCGAGCGCGGGAACGAACGCTCAGATTTGGATGCCATCAGGCGGCGAATCGAGGGCGCCGTCGAAGCCGGAAAGATGACGCGCGAGCAAGCCGGCGAAAGGATCGCGGCCTACAAGAAACGCGTTCGCCGAGGAGGGGACGCGGAAGACCCGGACAAGGAGCTTGATTACGTCGCCATTGGCGAAAAACTCAAGGCGGCCGTAAAAGCGGGCAAACTGACGAAAGAAGAAGCCATGGCCAAGTGGGAGGCTATTAAAAGGGAGGCCATTAAAAGGGAGGCCAATGCCAGAAATCGGGCCGAAAACCATGGAAACGACTATGAAGCAATCGGCAAAAAAATAAAGGCCGCAGTAGCAGCCGGCAAAATAACTGAAAGAGAAGCCCGAGCTAAATGGAAGGCGATCAAGAAAAAGGCTGGATCCAAAGAGAAAGAAAGCGCCCGCTACCGGGCAGTGGGTAGGAAGCTAGAGGCGGCGGTAAAGGCCGGCAAGCTAACCGAAGAAGAAGCGAAGGCCAAGTGGGTTGAGATCAAGGAAAAGGACGCTGCCCAGGATAAGGAGCACGATTAGAGTGCAGATTCGTCGACGATCGGACACCGGCCAAGAACCCGGTGTCACCTGTGACCAGGTTCTTGAGCATTTATTGAGAAAGAATCGTGCCGATGTTGTCTCTGAGGAGAGGCTAAAGACGTTTTTTCCTTGCCTACCGGGATTCTGCGTGGCCCTGAGAACGGCAAGGGGGGGGTACCTATGACTAGATCTGTTGGACAAAGAGGATTCACCTTGGTCGAGCTGCTGGTCGTGATCGGCATTATTGCCGTCCTGACTGGCATACTGGTTCCCAGCTTGGGTAAAGCTAGGGCAATGGCCAAACGAACGGTCTGTCGGTCGCATCTTCGTTCGGCCGCGTTTGCCTTCAGGATGTATCTGGACGACAACAACCACATCATGCCTCCGGCGGCCCGATTGCCGTCCGCCAACCTGAATGACAAACCACCGATTTCCGATTTTATCCTACCCTTTATCAAGGATGCAGAAGCCCTGCGGTGCCCAGCCGACGACGGCCATCGTCGTAAAGGGCGTACACAACGCTATGACGAGACCGAGGGATCGAGTTATGAGTACTGGCAAGAAATAGGCGGTAAGCGCGTGGGTGTGGGTTATCTAACAGGTAGGGTCATTTTCAACAAAGAAAGGGTGCATGAACGAGAAGTCCAGGTGCTCTACGACTATACGAACTTTCACGGCAAGCTAGGGAGAAAGGGCTCTGTAAACTATCTCTATGCAGACGGACATGTCGGCGATCGGACCGTAGAATAGGAGAATTAGGAATGGTAAAGAAAAACATGATCACGGTTTCATCGGTAGTAGCGGGTATTATTCTCATCTCGGTGGTTTCGGCGATAGCCCTTCGTGGCGATAAGGGCCCGGACTTCACCGGAAAGAGCCCCGAGGAGATCAAGGAATACTTCAAATCCGATGCCTTTCAAAAAATGAGTGAAAAAGACCAGAGTGCTGCAAAAAAACGAGCCTACGGTCCCTACAAACAACAACAGCAACAGGACTTTATCGAACAGGCCAAGATCTATGTCAAGTTGCCGCCGAATCAGAAGATCAGATTCCTGGACGAGAGAATAGATGAATATGTCCGAGCCGCTGGACAAAAGCAACAGGGCACAGGACAAAAGAGTTCGGGTGCCGCGTCAAGGTCGGGGTCCGGAGCCAAAGGCGGCAGTGTCAATACCGCCAAGGCCCGTGCTGCTGGAAAGACACCCGCAACGGAAGGCATCCGTGCCTGGTCGGAAAAAACGAATCCCGAAGATCGGGCTCACATCCTCGAACTCAAAGAGGCCATAACGCAGCGTATGCAGGAGCGTGGCATTAACTTGCCGTGAGGGCGTAAATGAAAGATAATGAATCGCATGGCGCTTGACACACACATGAACCGAAGAATCGTCTGCACGATTGTTCTGTGTGGCCTAATGCTTCAAGCTTCATTTGCCGAAGTGAACTGGCCATGCCTGAGGGGCGCGTCGTGTGGGGTGGTCGAAGACAAGGTTTTACCTGTCTCGTGGAGTACGACTGAAAATGTCGTGTGGAAGGTTGATATTCTTGGCCGGGGCTGGTCCAGTCCGGTTGTTTGGGGGGAGAAGATATTTCTGACTACGGTTGCGAGTGAAGGCACCGTGGAGGAGGCCAGGAAGGGACTTTATTTCGGTGGCGACAGAAACAAAGCCTCATCGGCGGTCCATCACTGGATAGTGTACTGCTTCGACTGGCGCACGGGAAAGACTATGTGGCAGAAGACCGTTCACGAAGGCAAGCCCGCCCAGCCGGTGCATATCAAGAATACCTACGCCTCAGAGACTCCGGTGACCGACGGCGAGCGGGTGTATTTCTATTTTGGCAATGTTGGCGTGTTCTGCTTTGACCTGGATGGCCAAGAGCTTTGGCGCAAGAGTGTCGATTCTGCCAAAATGCGTAATCACTGGGGTACCTCCGCATCGCCGGTGCTTCACGAAGATCGACTGTTCATTGTGAATGACAACGACGAAAAGTCGTATCTGCTTGCCCTGGACAAGAAAACGGGCAAAGAGGTCTTTCGTGTCGACCGTGAAGAGAAGAGCAACTGGGTAACGCCCTATATATGGCAAAACGAAAAGCGCACTGAACTGGTGACGTGCGGCACGGGCAAAAACAGATCTTACGACCTGAACGGTAGATTGCTGTGGGAACTTGGGCCGATGTCCGCAATTGCTATCCCTACGCCGGTGGAAGAGAACGGCTTACTCTATATCTGCAGCGGGTATGTGGGCGATAGAAAGAACAGGCCCCTCTATGCCATTCGTCCCGGTGCTTCAGGGGATATCACTCCGAAAAGCGAGCAAGACAAAGGCGGCCATATCGCTTGGTATCACAAGTTCGGCGGACCCTACAATCCTTCACCGATCGCCTATGGGGAATATCTATACGTCCTTTACGACCGGGGCACGGTGAGCTGCTATGACGGGCGCACTGGAAATAGGGTCTACGAAAAACAACAGTTGGCCAAGGGCGCAAGGGCCTTTACAGCATCGCCGTGGGCCAACGACGGTAAACTCTTCTTTCTGAGTGAAGACGGCGATACCTTTGTTGTGCGGGCAGGACCCGAGTTCGAGGTGTTGGGAAGAAGTCCTCTAAATGAAATGTGTATGGCAACGCCCGCTGCGCTCCGAGGCAGTATCATCATCCGCACCTTAACGAAGCTGTATCGGATAGGACAGGATGGGTGATGGCCTGTCGCAAGGCATGAATTACTTTGTCGCTGACGACCAGCAAGTGCGACAATTCAGCGTGGACAGCCGGGGTCGGGCAACCCAGAGCACAAGGGAAGCCCAAGGTAGTAAAGCGATTGCGAAGACCAAGATGACGAACGAGTATGGCGAGGCGACGGACGTGGGAATCACCTATACAAAGGTCAATGACACCACCATGAAGGTAGCTGTGCATGGATTGGAAAACGGCGAGCTTTCGTATGATCCGAGGTTCGAAATAAACTTCAAGAAAGCGAAGAATGGAGGTCTGATCGCAAGAGTACCAGACACTTTCTCTAAATAGCTGTCAGCATTCCTGCCCGGCAGCCGTTTTACTACCAGGCTCTTTCTTAAAACTTCGTCGTCGGCCCGAGAGCGAGCAATTCTTTTGCCCGGCAAAGACGGCGAAGCAGGCATATTGATTGTATCGTCGATGGAGTCGGATGCAGCCAGGCGAAAAAAGGGCCGCTCGAAGCCAGATCGAGTTTTTAGACAGAGCCTATCATGACACTCTCAGAACAGGACATTCTTCGGACCCTGATGGCATCGCGTGACCGCATTTCGGCGGCTGCGTGGGTGGTGGTACGGGATGCCCATGCCGCGGAGGACATATTTCAGAACGTTGTGCTCAAGGCCTTGACGAAAGAGGTTCGTTTCGAGGCGGAAGGTGCCGTGCTGTCATGGGCCTACATCACGGCGCGTCGCGAGGGGATCGACTGGTTGCGGCGGCATCGAAGGGAGCTGACCGGCCTGGACGGGGAAGTCCTGGGGCTGCTGGAACAGGATTGGCTGGGCGAAACCGCACGCCACGGCGAGGTACGAACGGAAGCCCTGCACGCCTGTCTCAGATCACTGTCGGAGAAGTCGAGTCGCCTGCTGCGACTGCGATACTTCGAGGGCCACAGTTGTGGCGAGGTCGCGCAGAAACTCGAAATGGGCATCAATGCGGTCTATAAGCGTTTGTCCCGCCTGCACGAGGGTCTCAAGGAGTGCATCGAACTTCGGCTGAACGAATCGGAGGCGACAGAGCTATGAAAGAGGCTGAATCCTACCAAAAACTCCTGTTGCGCTACCTGGACGGAAACCTGCTTCCGGAGGAAGAAGCCCAGGTATCCGCATTGCTTCGTCAAAAACCTGAGGCAAGGGCGTTTCTGCGCGACGTTGCGGAGCATGCGGTCACGGTCGCGGATGTGGAACGAGTCGAAGAACGTCGACGGGGCGCAATGCAAGCAAGACGGGACTGGGGGGGCGATCGGCCCGAGACGACGGGCGTCATCGCAGGAGCACGCACCGATTCGGCCAGATGGCCTTGGGTGGTGGCAGCGGCGGCAGTCGTGGCGTTAATTGCCAGCGTGTACTATCAGTCGCCGAGTGTTGAGCGGCACATCGCGAAGATCACCGGATTGAGTGGACCCCTGCAATGGACGGGTGACGGGGGTCGGGTCTCTCACGACCTCAACGTGGGGACCGGACTGCCGGGAGGAACCCTGGAAGGAATGGTGCCTGGCTCGTGGTTCAAATTGGAGTTCAACGACGGTTCGACTGTCACGATTTCCGGAAATTCGACCCTTACCTTCTCGGATCATGGGCAGAAGAAGCTGTATCTCAAAGAGGGCAGCGTGTCTGGCAATGTGAAGCCTCAAGCGGCGGGCAAGCCGATGGTCATCTACACTCGATCCGCCATACTCGAGGTCCTGGGGACGCGGTTCGAGGTCGAGGCAGGACTTTCCGCTACGATGTTGAACGTCAGCGAAGGGAAAGTACGGGTGAAGCGACTCAGCGACGGCAGTACCGTCGACGTGTCGGCCCAACACCGTGTCATCGCGGCTGCCGATCGCGAAATGCTGCCGGTACGGGTTCCCGATTCGGTGAACCAGTGGATCAGTCAACTGCATCTCGGGCCTGACGGAGCGCAAGGGAAGTGGTCGCCCAAGACGAACGGCCGAGACGCGAAACTCAGGGCAATCCCATATACCACACCCCAGGGGACGACAATCTACACGGCGACATTTGGGGTTTCCCGTGGTGATAAGCCGCCCGTCATACTTCAGCCCGCCTCCCGTTTCAGAGTCCGCGGCCAGATTGCGTCGACCCACAAGGTGTACTTTGGTGTAACGGTCAGGCACGCAGGCGGAGAATTCGCGGGTCGCTTTCAGACCATCCGACCCGCTGTCGAGTTTCCCAGCGGACAAGCATTTGAAGTCATGCTGCCCCTGCATGACTTTCAGCTCGATCCCTCACTCAACAAGATGAAAGACTCTCTGCCGCAGGCTCCCTTCGATCTGGTTGTCGAGTCCTTTTGGTGTCATACGCTGGGCGAACAGGCCGGGCTGGAAATCATCGAGGCCGAATTGATACCGACAGAGCCCAGATGAGGAGTCAATATGTCCTCAAACGCGGTGAAAGAAAACCGGATTAGCAGACAGCGGCGCGGCGCATTCACACTCATCGAACTACTGGTCGTCATCTCCGTCATTTCCCTTTTAATGGCCATTGCCATACCTGCTTTCGGCAAGGCCAGGGCGTCAGCCTACCGCATCACCTGCAGCAACCGTCTCAGGCAACTGCAACTCTGTTGGCAGATGTATGTGAATGACCAGGATGATAAAGTGCCTCTCAATTTGGCCGCACCGATCAGCGGCGTTTGGCGCAGCACGCCAAGCTCCTGGATTGGCGCGTCCAGCGCGCCTCACGATCCCAACACCGCCCGGATTGAAATCGGGTCGTTCTTCAAGGGCAACTACAACCGCACCATGCTGCTCTATCGCTGCCCGGCGGACAAGACCCGTGTTCGCTCGGTCGCTGGTGTGGAGTTCGGCATGAAACGCACACGAAGTTATTCGATGAATGCCAATCTCGGCGCACCGCAAGCCGAACAGCCCGTGGTATACAGGGCCACCGCCATTCGCCAGCCGACTAGGCTATTCGTGTTCATTGACGAGCACGAGGATTTCATTGATGACGCCAGTTTCACGGTGAATCCGGCACCTGGGGAGACTTGGTCAAATATACCTGCCGACCGCCACAGCCAGGGCTGTGATTTTTCCTTTGTCGATGGACATGTCGAGCATTGGCAGTGGAGGTACAGGAAGAGCCGTACCCAGGGGAGCCAGGCCGAACATGAAGCCGACCTGAGCGACTTGAAACGCCTGCAGGCCGCTACGCTCTGATGAACGCTCGGAGATCCAGCGACCTGGGGATCAAGAAAGCCGCAACGACGCCCGATTTGAACCAAGCTTGGGGCCATCTATGATAAACGAGACCAAGAAGACTGACTCCCAACCAGAATGGACCAGGCGTGACTTCATCGGCGTTGCCGCGTCCGTCACTGCGTTCACGATTGTTCCGCGTCATCGTCCTCCTGTTCCGAATCACCTGAACTGGGACCTCTGGTTGGGCCCCGCCCCCGTGCGTCCCTACCATCCCACCTACCACCACCCTGGGGGTGAAGAGGCCGCCACTGGTTCCAGCGAGGGCGAAGAGCGGAATGAGGTAACCAAAGAAGATGGAGGAGATGGAAGTCAGGATGATGAGCAAGAAAGAACTGGTGAAGTGCATCAGGCCGATATAGACATCGACAGCATCTTGATGCTCGAAGCTGAGCGCGGGTTGTCGATAGTAGTTCGCCTCTCGCTGAATTCGAAAAACTAGAAAGGTGCCAGAAAATCCAGCAAGTATTGCCCCTGCGTTGATGACTGCCTCGAAGAAGGCAGAGTGTTCAGCTGACATGGGCGTTCTCCTCTCACCAATTGGCCTACGTTACATGCGACTGTTATTCTCCAATGTAGTTTCGCCTCCAATTGTAGTTCAATTTTGAACATGGACAAATCTGGCAATGCTTGTGCTCGAACCCACAAACCATATTGTCCCTGGAGTCTAATGA
>JADFHU010000764.1 GCA_022567055.1 Planctomycetota bacterium | reverse complement strand
AGAAATCGGGCTTCGGCCAGGTCTACACCTACAAGGCGTTCTGCCGCATGATCGAGGAGGCCGGCTTCCACGCCATCGAGGGATACGCCTCCACCGCGCAGGAGCCGTATCGACTGGGGTCGCCGGAGTTGTTTTTGGTGGCGACGAAGAAGACAACCTGACAACGTCCCGAGAACAAGAGGATCAAAACAGTCCGGGCAACTAGAAGTCATCCCAAAACCTGTTTTGTGACGAGATTGCGCGAAAAGGCTGTGGAAAACTCAAAGGTGGACGCCGAAGGCGCCCGCGAAGCGGCAATTGCTCGGAGGCGTACTGAAGTACGTCGAGAACCTTTTTCGCCGACAACGCAGATCCACGGACTTTGCAGCCAATCGCAGGCGAAAGAGGTTTTGGGATAGGTTCTAATATGGTATAAATAGAAAAGATTAGGTTCGTATGGTTTACTCCTCATAAACTGTGGAGTCTTTGTAGTTTTTTCAAATCTTCAATAGAGGAGGAGTCATGATGCGGGGCGCAGAGCTGTATAGGGACTTCGTGCCGCAAAGTGAAGATTTATACAGTTCGTATTGGGCTCTTGTAAGGGAGGAGGTAAAGTAACCTCTTATAAAACTTTACTGGGCAGGCGTCAATTTAGCGAGGATTCAAGTTTGTGGTTGTTTTGTTGAAGAACAAAGCGTGTTTCGGCGTGTTGCCAACCGCTGAATTATTTTAGCCTTTTTGAAGGAGGAATGTTGTGTGTAAGAAACTGGTTTATCCAATTTCTTTTGTTTTGGTACTGGGTCTGGCTAGTAGTGCTTCGGGCCTTGTTGTTAAGTCCGGCGAAACAGTGACTTTTGACTTCAGGACGCGAATTCCTGACGGCAACACGGTGGTTGAGGCGGGCGGCACCTTGATCTTTAAGGACAGGGTCGATTTCGACGCGGGGGACGAGCTCCACGTTTATGGCACTGTCATTTCAGAACAAAGAAGCGCGTTCCCTGACAGCGGCGGCTGTCAGGATGTCAAGGCCTTCATCTATGAGGGAGGTCTCTGGGATTACACCGAAATGCGAAACCGTGGCGGAGAACGATGTGGTTGGATTACAATCTTCCCGGGCGGCACCTTAATTGGCCGCACTAGCTATGGTAGTGGCGATCCGAGGGAGGATGCCTCATTTTGGATAGATGATGGCTCATTACTTCCAGCCGAATACATAGTCTTACGGACCTTGGTGGTGGCGCCGTTGAGATTACCAACGGCCAGGTAATAAGATATGCCGCAGACCCGAGTCCTGCTGATGGGGCGACAGATGTGCCTCGTGATGCGAGCCTTGGCTGGACACCGGGAAATTTTGCGCCGCCAATCAATGGGCACAGAGTTTATTTTGGTGAGAGCTTCAACGACGTCAACGATGCTACCGGCGGTGTCGCTCAGGATGCTAACAGCTATGCTCCACCCCAACGCCTTGATTTTGGCACGAATTACTACTGGCGAGTCGACGAGGTCAACAGTGCACCTGACTTTACGGTCTTTACGGGTGACATCTGGAACTTCACGACCGAACCCTTCTCCATTCCCATTGCCGGTATCACGGCCACGGCCTCCAGTTCGTTCGGCGATTCCGGGCCTGAGAAGACCATTGATGGCTCCGGTCTGGTCGATGATCTCCATGGAACCTCCGCAGGCGACATGTGGATCAGTGCGGGTGTCCCCGCCACTCTCGAGTATGCCTTCGACCGAGCCTACAAGCTGCACGAGCTTTGGATCTGGAACTCGAATCAGCTCATAGAGGGCTTCGTGGGATTCGGTGCAAAAGATGTTGTCATCGAGCACTCGCTGGATGGTGAGAACTGGACTGTTCTAGCCGGCGTCGGGCCCTTGGCCCGGGCGCCGGGTACCGAGGGTTACGCACACAACAATACCATTGATTTCGGCGGTGCCCTGGCCCAGCATGTCCGTGTGGCCGTGAACAGTGTACAGGGCATCGCACCTCAGGCCAGCCTGAGCGAGGTGAGGTTCTACTACATTCCGGTCTCTGCCCGCGATCCGCAGCCGGCTAACGGCGCAACTATAGACGGCGTGGATGCAGCACTCAGTTGGCGGTCTGGACGCGAAGCCGGTCGTCACGAGGTGTATCTGGATATGGAAACGGCGACCACCCTGGTGGCGACGGTCGATGAGAATAGCTATCTGGCAACGGCACTCGAACTGGAAAGCACCTACCATTGGAAGATCCATGAGGTGAACGATGCCGAATCGCCGGCTGTCCATGAAGGCGATACTTGGAGCTTTTCAACGCCCGCGTCCCTTTCGGTTGACGACATGGAGAGTTATAAAGACGCGGAATTCCTCGAGATCTGGGCCACCTGGGTCGATGGTTTTGACGATCCGGCCAATGGTTCCCTGGTGGGCGGCGCCTCAGGTACCCCGGAGACCGGCATAGTCCATGCCGGCAGTCAATCCCTGCCGATTTGGTTTGACAACAGCACCGCCCCAGTCTCAGAGGCAACCCGTACGTTCGACCAGACACAGGACTGGACCCGGTCCGGTATTCAAACCCTGGTGCTTTACCTCAATCGAGGGGCGGACAATACCGGTGGCGGCGTGTATGTGAAGATCAACGACACCAAGATGGTGTATGAGGCCGCCGCAGGCCTGCCCCCGGGATGGGATGTTTGGACCCAATGGACCATAGACCTCTCCGCTGTCGCTGCCGATCTCACGAGAGTCAGGAGCCTGACCATTGGCGTCGAAGGTGCGGGCGCAAGGGGTG
>JADFHU010000763.1 GCA_022567055.1 Planctomycetota bacterium | reverse complement strand
AAGACACCGCCAAGGGCGTGGGACGGATGGTCTACGGCATCGTCTGTTTCGCCACCCTCTTTAGCTTCGTCGGCACGGTCCTGGGGGGCATCTGGGCAGACCAGTCTTGGGGTCGCTTTTGGGGGTGGGACCCGAAGGAAAATGGGGCACTGATGATCGTGATCTGGAACGCGACGATCTTGCACGCCCGCTGGGGCGGCATGATCAGAGAAAGAGGGATCATGGTGATGGCGATATTCGGGAATGTGATCACCTCCTGGTCCTATTTCGGCGTCAACACCTTGGCCATCGGATTGCACAGCTATGGCCATATGGACGGATCCTACAAGTGGCTCATGATTTTTAACGCGGTTCAGGTCGTCTTCATGGTGTGCGGCGGCATACCACAACGATTCTGGTTGAGTTTTGCACCGCGGTTCCAAGGCGCCAAGGCGTAGCGCGGTTGAGCAAGGCGATTGGCTGGGTTCGAACCCTTAGGGATCCGGTTGCTGCACCGACACGCTCTTCAGAGCATTTGCCCTGCTCTGTCCAGTTGTGACATGACCTTGTCGCCCCGCTTCAACGTTTCTTGCGTGTGCCGCTCAAGGGCCCTTAGAAAGTCATGCGTAGCGGCCGTGCCGCGGACGGCTGAAAAGTCCGCCAGTCGTGCCTCTTCCGATCCATCCAGACCATAACCGATTTGACTGCGCGGCGAGAATTCTTTGCCGGCATCTTTGATTGCGAGTTCGGTCAATGCCTGCGTGGCATCTTTCCAACGGGTGAGTTGCTCGCTGAGGTCGGCGGGATCCAGGTCCCCAAGTGCCTTGCCCAGACGGTCTTGTAGGAGTTGGGCGGCCCAGGACCATTGCATGTCGTCATAGGTCCGGCAGGACTCGGCAAATTGCCGATTGATCTGAGTCAAGGTAGTGGTCTTGCCCTCTTCGACGGCGTGGAGCAGTAATTCCAGGCGTTGTTTGGGCAGCAGCAGTCCCGCGACGTCCACCCACTCACCGAGTCCAGACTCGTCTGCCTGCAATGTCATGCCGCCGGCTGTCTCGAGTCGTTCCACCAACAGGTCGCCGAGGAATTTGTCAATCGCCCAATTATAGTAGTCCATGCCTTTTTCAATATCGTTGGACGCGATCTTCAGTCCGCTGATACTATCCCCCTGTCCGGCCTTGAGGGCCCGCAGCCGCTCAAGCCCCTTGACGAGCTTTCCGACGGTGTAGGGACTGAGCCAAGCGAAGCAGATCTGGTCGGTCTTCTGCGGGTCCATACGGCGATCGCGTTGGGGCCACTTGCCGGTGTCTCGGTGGAGACCGACGTTACTCAGGGCGGCGCCGGGCATGAGCACGCCGGTGCCCTCATGCTCGATGAGGTAGGAAAAGGGAAAATCCCGCGTATCCGGGTTGTTGGTGTGTTTGCCCTTGATGAGCGAGAATGCCCCGATGTGGGCAGGCCAGAGGAGGTAGGCCCCGCTCGCCGTCTTGCATCCCCTTTCGGTGATGCCCTGGTGGTTGGGACCCAATCGATACATGTGGTTGCTCTGATGGGTGCCGCTGCCGATGTTGGCGAAGGAGTAGTACCCGGCGATCAACAGAGAGGATTTGTGGTGAGTCACGGTATAGGGACCGGCAAAGACGGCACAGGTCTCGCCCAAGTGTGCTTCACAATTGGCGAAGAAGAGCGAGTCTTGGGCGGAGAACTGCTTCATGGTGCAGCCTTGCCCGACGAAGCATCTCTGCAGGTGGGTGGCATCGCTGATGTGGCTTCCCGTCCCGACGATGAAGTCACGGGCGATCACATCCGGTCCGATGAAGGTGGGGGCCTCACGCTTGCTTTGGATCGTGCCGTTCTCTAGAGTGCTGACACAGTCCAAGCGGGCGTGTGTGCCGACGTTGATGCTCTCGATGAGCTTGCAGTGGGCAATGATCGAGTGCGATCCGATGTGCCCTTGCGTATCGGCCTGTTCTTGGGTGTAGGTCTCGATCATCTGCTGTAGTCGATCGATCAAGATGGGCCGATGGCGATAGAAAGCCAGGCAATAGGCAATCTGCGCCGAGAGTTCCTCGAAGAGTGTCACTTCCCGGCCACCTGACTCGTTCACGACGGCGACCTGCACACCATTGCCAAAACCGGATGCCTCTGTGACGGTCAGTCGACCGACATCGGTGATGATTACATTGGCGTCGATTCGGTAATTGGCAATCGCGCCGACGTTGTGAATCAGGCAGTTGTCGCCCACGGTGCAGTGATCCAGCGTGGTATTGCAGAGCCCCGCCGGGCGCGTGATGCCTCCGGGAAGCGTGATTTGCCTTTCAAAACGACCGAGCTTGACGTGACCACCGAAGTGGGTCCTGGTGATCCCATCGACGCGGCCACCGGCTGCGATCTGTACCGTTGCCCAGTCTCGGCAAGTACAGCCTTGGCGGGTGAGGCTCTCGATCTGTTGGCTTGTCAGTGGGCGGTGTGGGCGCGTCATGCAGAGTTTCTTTCGCTAGTAGGGCCGATCCGGGCGAGTATAGAGCGCCGTCTGTGGGGATTCAAGGTCCAGTTTGGGACGACCCCGCCACCGCTACCCGACGTCTCATGTTGGTTGGGTGACGAGCGCTCTGGGGTGACTTCTAGTCCTTCTTTGTTTTCGCCCGCCGTCTACGCCTGTCTTTCTGTTTCCGAAGTTTGGCCATCCGCTGCGCCTCGGGACTCTGTCGGCCCAGTTGGTCCCGTTCCACCAGTTCACAGATCCGCCGCCGCGCGTAGAAGCGGTTCAAAGAC
>JADFHU010000123.1 GCA_022567055.1 Planctomycetota bacterium | reverse complement strand
GACAACTGATTACCAACAACTACCGATCACGAATTACTGACTACCGACTGATCACTGATCACCGATTACTGATTACTGATTACTAAGTCCCCGCCCCAAAGTCCCCATAATATCTTTAGCCCGATGCCAGAGAAGCCCGCTCTCCCGCACTGCCGGAGAGAAACGCCGCCCCTCCCTGCCACACGTCGCCGCAAGGATCGGGCAATGCGCTCAACTTAAATTACCTATTCTATCTAAATTGCTTAATGTATTTTCGAGACTCTGCCCGATAGCATTTCATATGAAAATTATCTAAGTTAACTTTCATCCGCCAGGATGCCGTTAACTTCGGTAACTTCGGTAACTTATTTCGATAAATGAAACCTCACTAAACAGATAAGGAGTTCAGTCGATGAAGAAAAAAGAGGAATTGCTGGCAAGGTACTTGGCCCCCCTGCTGCGCGGTGACCGGAAGGCATGCCGTAGAGTCATCGAGGAAACCCTTCAAATGGGGATTCCGGCCAACGCCGTCTATTCAGAGATCATCTGGCCTATCATGATCGAGATTGACCAGTTGGTTCGTAGTGATCGCATCAGCCCCGTCGAGGAGCACCTGGCCACGCGGATCAACCGAACCATCGTCAATCAACTCCAAAACAAACTCCCCAGGCGCGAGCAGCAGGACAAGAAGGTGGCCATCTGTTGTGCGGAGGCCGAGCTGCAGGAACTGGGGGCGCAGATGATGGCAGACCTGTTTGAGAGTGATGGCTGTGAAGTCCGCTTCCTCGGCGGCGGCCTCTCCAACGATGACGTCTACGGTTTCGTCAACGAATATGGACCCGATCTCCTCGTCCTCTATGGCACGACGCCCAAGCAGGCCCCTCAGACACGGCTGCTCATCGACACCATCAAGGCGGTCAATGCCTGGCCCTCCATGCGCATCATGGTGGCCGGCGGGATCTTTGCCCGGGCGGATGGACTGTGGGAAGAGATCGGCGCCGATGCCTTCGCCACGACGCCCCTCGAAGCCCTGGAGAACGCATCGGACCGCCCGGATGCGTACGTTGCTCAACGAACCATCAACCGTCGCAAGAAACGGACAACGACCGTGACGGAGACCACGCGGCCTAAGCGACCCAAACGTTCCCGTGTGACTGCCGCGCAGTAGTCGGCTCGGACCCACGCTATGGCATGACGCGATCCTTGACCCTCTAGGGTGATGCGCCGAATGCGTGGCGATGATAGCACCGGGTTATGCCTTGCCGGTCCCTTATGACTCAAACTGAATGTCCACCAGCACCAGTTGCACGGTGGTGTTCCCATGGTAGGTATTGATCTGCGCCTCATAGGCCACGTCAAAGCAATCGGCTTCGAGCAACTTCTTTTCGAGCTTACCCATGCCGAAACCAATGCAGCGGAGCGAATGACTGCGGTCCGTTAGGGACAACTGCAAATGGTCTCCCTTGGCTCCGACGCAACGAGGGGCCGAAATCAGACGCACGCCCCGAGTCGCGAAGAGGGGTCGGGGATTGCCCTGGCCGAAGGGCTCGAGTCTCTGCAACTGCTTGACCATGTCGAGCGTGAACTGGCTCAGCGGTACCTCTGCATCCACATTGAGTTTGCCGACGACATCCTGATCGTCTAGATGGTCACGCGCATAGGCTTCGAAGTCCGCCGTGAACTGCTCGATGCGATCCGGCTTGATGGTGACCCCCGCGGCCATCTCGTGGCCACCGAAGGAGACCAGGTGCTCGGCGCAGGCCTTGATTGCGTCGTAGATGCTAAACCCGGGAATCGATCGGGCGGATCCTTGGGCCTCGCCGGTGACCTCGTCGACGTTCACAACAATCGTGGGCAGGTGGTATTTGTCCACCATGCGGGAAGCGACAATACCGACGACACCCCGATGCCAATTCTCCCCCGCCAGCACCAGACTCCGCCGTTCCGCGTGGTCAAATCCACTGGCCTTCACGAGCTGACAGGCCTCTTTGAATATCTTGCGACCGCATTGCTGCCGCAACCTGTTTTGCCCTTGGAGATACTCGGAGATCTCACGACAGCGAGTGGGGCTATCCATTGCCAGCAGCTCTACGGCCAAGCGGGCATGGCCCATGCGTCCCGCCGCATTGAGCATGGGGCCAATCTTGAAGCCAACGTCGTAGCTGTCGAGCCCCTTGCCCTGCAATCCTGCCACCTCAATCAAGGCGCTGATGCCGGCCAGACCGCTGGTGGCCAGGGCTTTGAGCCCGAAGCTGGTGAGGGCCCTGTTCTCGCCCCGCAAATCGACGATGTCGGCGACCGTGCCCACAGCCGCCAGGGAAGTGGCGTCAAGCATGAAACGACGCAGTTTGTCCGTGAGCTTGGCTCCGGCGCAGGCCCTGTTCGCAATGGCCCAGGCCAACTTGAAGGCGACCATCGCTCCCGCCGAATCGGTATTGCCGTAACCTGGATCCATGAGGGGATGGACGATGGCCGCTGCCCTGGGCAATTCATCAGGGGTTTTGTGGTGGTCGGTAATGATCACATCCATGCCCAGATCCGCTGCAACCTGACAGGCATCGACCCCAGTGATCCCACAGTCCACCGTGATCAGCAGCTTCGTCCCGCTTCGGGCCAGTGACTCAATGGCCTCGGTATTGAGCCCATAGCCCTCGTGTATCCGGTGAGGAATGTAGTAGTCCACCCGTACGCCCAGCTCGGTCAGCAACGCCAAGAGAATAGAGACTCCGGTGATGCCGTCCACATCGTAGTCACCGTAGAGGGTGATTCTTTCTCCCTCGTCCAGGGCATGCTGCACCCGCTCCACGGCCGCTGAAACGCCGGGCATCGTTTCGGCAGGTAGGAGATCCGTCAGCTTCGGATTCAGAAAAGCATTGGCTGCGGAGGGCTCAGTGACTTGCCGATTGATGAGGACTTGGGCAAGTAAGAGTGGGATCTTGAGTTGTCGAGAGAGATCTTCCGCGGCCGGGTCGGCCGGTTGAACGGTCCATTGGCAGGTCTTCTCTAGCGTCCTTGCGGCCGGCGGCATAGTCGATCCTTCTCCATTGCACCAATTCCTCTGTGCCGTCACGGTCACCAGACGTTGCGACAGACAGGTGCAGGAGTATATCCGGGACTGTCCCCATGGGCAAGCGATACCCCGCCTCTCTCAGGGCAATCGCATATAGATTCATGATGACGGTAACACTCTTTTGTTGTTCACTCCCACGGACATGCGAAGAGAAGTAATCAGTAATCAGTGACCGGTAGTCGGTAGTCGGTGACCGGTGATCGGTAGTCGGTGATCGGTTTGGGCCAAGGACTGATTACTTGACGACTGATCCCTGATCAGGTTGGGATTCGGCCGGCGCGAAGTAGAGAAAGGGCGTGAGCCGCTCTTCAAACATCATGGGGGTAAAGGGTTTTAGAATGTAGGCATCGGCCCCGTCGGCCAGCACCCTGTCCATCAGGTCCGGAGAACTCTCCTTCGACACCATCACAATCCGAATGTCACGATAGGCCTTCTCTTTTCGGACGTGCCGAACCAGCTCCATACCATCCATAACGGGCATGTCGACATCCACCAGCATCATGTCAACCGTCTCCACGGCGAGCAGCATGAGGGCCTCCTTGCCGTTGCAGGCCTCAACGATGCTATCAAACTTGAAACCCGCAGACCTGAGAAATCGCCGCACGATCATCCGCATGGTGGCGGAATCATCAACGATCATGAGCGTTTTATCCATTCGGCAATCCTCTATTTCAGAACCTTAACCGAGAATCCCATGAAAACCGACTCCCCGTGGTCCTGTCTCTGACCCGGAGGGCGAATTCGGCAATCTTTACCCTCAACCTTTACCCTCTGCTTATCGGTAGCTCAGCAACGCGACTTTCGAACTATTGCCGCCGCAGACGAATATTTGTGTGGATCACCCTAACCCCGGACCTCTTCTGCTGCCACGGCCGAGAAGAGAAAAACCTTCACCTTCTCCCGGTATGGAGGTAAGATGGTATCATTGCCAAAGGCGGCACAATCGCCACAGCTTCGGCAAACACTAGGATCAATGAATTCCGACATCCTAAACATCTTAAAGAGGGCGGACACTCGGACCTGGAAAACGCTCTCCCTGCCATTCGGAGAGGAGACGCTCACCATCCAGGTGCCCCCCGACTGTGCCTCTTTGCGGATGAGGGCCTGGGACACACCGATCCCTTCCGCGGAAGAAATTCGCCGAGCTCTGCACCATCCGATAGGGTCCCCCAGCCTCGACGACATCATTCGATCGAAGCCCCAACCCGTGGATCAGACGACCGTCTGCATCACCGTTTCGGACATAACGCGTCCCGTCCCCTACCGGGGCGAGGGGGGCCTACTACCACCGCTGCTTAAAATCGTGGAAGACACCGGCGTCCTCAGGTCCAACATTGTCATACTGGTCGGCAACGGCATGCACCGCGCCAGTACCGGCCAGGAGAAGATTCGTATGTACGGCGAGGCGGTGGTGGACCGTTATCGCATCGAGGATCACGACTGCGAGGATCTGTCCCGCCTGGTTCGCACCCTTAAGACCGCCAGCGGGACCGAGGTCTTCCTGAACGCCTCATTCTACCACGCAGACGTCAAGATCGTCACCGGACTCGTTGAGAGCCATTTCATGGCCGGGGTCTCGGGGGGCAGAAAAGGTGTCTGTCCGGCTCTGGTCAACACCCGAACAATCGAGCAGTTTCACGGCCCGGAATTCCTCGAACACCCCAAAGCGACCAACCTTGTTTTGGAGGGCAATCCCTGCCACGAAGAGTCACTGGAAGTCGCACAAAGTGTCGGCGTCGATTTCTTGGTGAACGCCACCCTCGACAGTCGCCTGAGGCTCACCGGTGTCTTCGCCGGTGACCTGGTCGAGGCACATGAGGCCGCCGTGGGGGCCATGAAGCCCTTTGTGCAGATCCCCCTCCCGGAACCCTTCGACATCGTCCTGACCCACGGAGGCTACGTGGGACGCAACCACTATCAATGCGTCAAGGCGGCCGTCGGCGCGATGGCAGCGGTTCGGGAAGATGGCATGATCCTGCTCCTGGCCGACAACAGCGATGCGGAGCCTATCGGGTCTCAAGAGTACAAGACTCTATTACATCTCTTCAAGATGCTGGGACCCGACGGCTATGTCTCCATGTTGAGGCACCCGGACTGGGTCTTCACCAAGGATCAGTGGGAGCCCGAGATGTGGGGCAGGCCCTTCCGCAAGGTTGGATTCGAGGGCATGATTTACTGTTCGCCCCAAATCCCCGAGGAGGCTTACCAGATCATTCCCGGCTTGAGTGGATACGATGTGATCGAGAAGGACATGCGCTTCGATTCCCCAGAAGAGAAGGTCACCGCCATGCTCCAGAACGCGGTGTGCTACGCGACGGTCCATCCGCGTTTCGCCGGACGACAGCCCTCCATCGCCTTTGTTGAGGATGGGCCCTACGCCATCCCGGTCCTAAGCGAGTCGACTTCAGCGGTTGGAATGGAGGAGTGACTGACCCACCCGAACGGTCACCAGGCCGATGAGTGTAGAACGCCTGAGACAAGACGCACATACCCTCTTTCAGGCCGGTCTGGTCGCCGTGGACCCCATGGAAGCCATCAAGCGGCATGTGTCTCTAGAGGGGTCGCTGTTGCGAGTGGGAGACAGGCAATACGACCTGGATGGCTTTGACCGGGTATTTGTTGTCGGCGCCGGCAAGGCCGGCGCGTCCATGTCCCAGGCAATCGAGGAACTCCTGCCCGGGCGCATCAGTGCCGGCATCGTCGTAGTGAAGCACGATCACCTGCTGCCCACGCGGACGATCGAACTCGTCGAAGCAGGTCATCCCCTCCCCGACGAAGACGGCACGGTTGGGGCCCGTCGAATCACCGATTTGGTGACGGCCGCGACCGGCAATGATCTGGTGATCTGCCTGCTCTCCGGCGGCGGGTCCGCCCTGCTACCGGCCCCGGCGCCGGGGATCTCCTTGGCACAGAAACAGGAGATCACCGAACTGCTCTTGGCCAGCGGTGCCACCATCAACCAGATTAACGCTGTCCGAAAACACATCTCCACGATCAAGGGCGGTCAATTGGCCCGATCCGCCAGCCCGGCGACGCTGATCACCCTGATTCTCTCCGACGTGATTGGGGATCCCCTGGATGCCATCGCCTCGGGGCCAACCGTTGCCGACTCGAACAGTTTTGGGGACTGTTGGCAGATCATCGAGACATTCGGGCTCAAGGAAAAAATACCGGAGCCGATTCTCAGCAGACTCCGCCAGGGGATGGAAGGGCGGCTCCCCGAAACACCGAAACCAGGCGACTCTCTCTTTAAAAAGACTCAGAACCTCGTAATTGCCGGCAACGGATTGGCGCTGCAAGCCGCCGCCGAGAAAGCCCGCCAGTTGCAGTACAACACGATGATCCTCTCCACCTTCATCGAAGGCGAGACCCGGGAGGTGGCCAAGGTCCACACTGCCATCCTCAAGGAAATCCTGAAATCCGGTTCTCCACTGCCCCGCCCGGCCTGCGTCCTATCCGGAGGGGAAACCACCGTCACGATTCAGGGCGACGGGCTTGGGGGCAGGAATCAAGAGTTTGTGCTGGCGGCGGCCATAGAGATAGAAGACATGGACAACGTGGTCTGTTTTAGCGCGGGCACGGACGGCACCGACGGCCCCACCGATGCCGCGGGTGCCATCGCCGATGGCGCAACGGTTTCTCGAGCCCGAGCCATCTCGCTCGACCCCCAGGGGGCCCTGCGGAATAACGACTCCTACCACTTCTTCGACCCACTGGGCGACCTGCTGCGCACGGGGCCGACAAATACCAACGTGATAGATCTGCGCATCATGTTGGCGGGGGCATAGATCCACCGAGACCCAGCCGCCCATTGGCAGGCAGACGGGTAGTAATCAGTAAACAGTAATCAGTAATCAGTTCTCGGCCCAAACCGATCACTGATTACTGTTTACTGATTACCTGGACGGGGAGAATCTCCCATCAATGACGTCTCTTAACCGTAAAACACATCAACCTGGCATTCACATGCGATTGCCCTGGGAGGGGTGGCAGGGCTGTCGCATGTAGATACCGGATTCGTGTACTTTTCGGCATGAACGCCACTGATCTAGGGTTCCCACAGTTGAAGTAATCAGTAATTCAGTAATCAGAAGGGTAGCTGTGCCAAAAACTGATTACTCTGTCACTGATTACTGATTACTACCGGTGAGATACGCGGGGAAGCGACTGAAAAAAGGACGGTTCATATCAGAGAAAGTTACTTGCGATTGCCCTGGGAGGGGTGGCAATGAACTTGCCCCTTATTCTCTCATCCCATAAGATGGCACGCCGTGACTCGCATGGAGGAGGGCGAAGGACCTTCTCTACTCGTACTGGCTAGGTCCGGCGGGTCGCGTCGGGCGAAATTGAACGGCGCCGACGGGGACGGAGTCTAGGCTCTGCCTCGATTTCCTGCGTGACTTCGAGAAACGCGACTGGGGATTGACACCGGGACAGTATTTCTCGGTCGGGTTTTTCATGCTCGCGGTCTATCTGGCCGGTCGCGCTTTGATGATCCACCGCACGGAGCCTTCTGCGAATGATCCATGACGTGACTAGGGCAGCAACTCTAGACGACAGTGAGGCCATCCAGGCCTTTAACATCGCCATGGCGCTGGAGACCGAGGGCAAGTCACTCTGTCCGGAGACCATCTCCCGCGGTGTGAGGGCCTTGATTGAGGATCCAAGCAAGGGGTTTTACCTGGTCGCCGAGCGAGAGGGCACGGTCGTGGGTTGTCTGTTGG
Organism: Planctomycetota bacterium; assembly: GCA_022567055.1. GTDB lineage: Bacteria > Planctomycetota > Phycisphaerae > Sedimentisphaerales > Anaerobacaceae > JAIPFM01. The sequence continues at coordinate 2,859 of JADFHU010000123.1, read as the reverse complement.
TCACCAAGGAGTGGAGCGACTGGCGCAACGGTGACTTCTGGTGGATACAGAGTGTCTATGTGACCTCCGCCTACCGACGCCAGGGCATTTATCGTGACATGTACCGGGTCGTAAAGCAGATGGCGAAGGCCGACGGGAATGTGTGCGGCTTTCGGTTGTACGTCGAGATGGAAAATCGGGCCGCCCAGCAGACCTATGAACGTCTCGGCATGCAGGAGACGCACTACAAGATGTATGAGGAACCGACAGACCGTGCCTAGAACGAACAGCACAGAGAAGCCTCCACCCTCACGGTCGGACCTACAGCGCCGGTTCCATGAGATCATCTTCGAAGCGGAGACGCCCGCGGGAAAGCTCTTCGATCTGGCGCTGATCTTGAGCATTGTGGTCAGTGTCGCGGTCGTCATGTTGGACAGCGTCAGTGGTATTCGCAGCGAATATGGTACTTTTCTGCGTCGGTTGGAATGGTCGATCACGATTCTCTTCACCGTGGAATACGCGCTGCGTATCTACTGCATCGGCAGACCCGTCCGCTATATGACCAGCTTTTTTGGTGTGGTGGATCTCCTGTCCATCCTCCCCACCTACCTCAGTCTCATGGTGCCAGGGAGCCGTTATTTAGGCGTCATCCGCGTGTTACGGGTCTTGCGCGTCTTTCGGGTGCTCAAGCTGGCCAAGTACCTGGGAGAGGGGCACCTTCTCATGGGGGCGCTCTACGCCAGTCGTCGCAAGCTTGAGATCTTCATCTTTGGCGTGCTCACCCTGGTCATCATCATCGGCTCCATGATGTATGTCATTGAAGGAGAGGAAAACGGATTCACGAGCATTCCGCGGGCGGTCTACTGGGCCATCGTGACCATGACCACGGTGGGCTATGGTGACATCTCTCCCCAGACGAATCTCGGTCAGGCCTTGGCAGCCGTGGTGATGCTCCTGGGCTACAGCATCATTGCCGTACCCACCGGCCTGATCACGGCCGAGCTGACCGCCCTGCAGAGACAGAAGGTCACTTCGGAGTCCTGTCCCCAATGCAGCGCCGAAGGCCATGAATCGGATGCCCTCTACTGCAAGTTCTGCGGAGCAAAACTCTAGTACTACAGCGCAAGTTTGCTTTCAGCACAGTTTTTGAGGTGCTCACATGTAAACAGCTGTGTCAATCGAGTCAAACTCGAAATCCGAATCTCGAAATACTAAACAAATTCAAATTTCAAATCACCAAAATTAGAAACACCAATTGCTTCAGGCTGGTCTACTTTGTTTTGAGAATTGTTGTTTTGGACATTCGATATTGTTTCGGATTTCGGATTTCGTGCTTCGAATTTAAGCCCAAGATTGAGGTTTTTCGATACTGAATTGCACTGTCGTACCAGGCTCTTTCTGAAAACTATGCAGGACAGACGTTTCATCTCGCTCGATCAACTCAGGGTCGAACCCTTCCGGATCTTCTTTTTCCTGGGAGCCCTCTGCTGCCTGATCGGAACTGCCTTCTGGCCCCTCAAGAGCTACGGCATCGCCTTCGCGGATGTTTCGACCAAGTTCCACGTCTGGATACAGATCTATGGTTTCATGACCTGCTTCGTGGTCGGATTCTTGGGCACGGCCATACCGCATGTCACCCAGTCTCGACCATTTTCCTGGGGCGAACTCTTGACACTCCTGGGCCTGCAGTGCGCGATCATACTGCTGCTCACGCTAGGCCATTACTTCTACGCTCACCTTTGCCATCTTTCGATGATCGTCGTCTTGGTGGGAGTGCTCTCCCTGCGAGTCGCCCGGCGAAAACGAACTCTGCCCGATTCCTTCATCCTGATCCCCTTCGCTTTCCTGTCGCTGATGCTCGGTTGCGCGCTGCACCTGCTGCTCTACCTTGGGGTGCGCTGGCGACCGGCTGAATTGACCGAGCTGAGTCAGAATCTGATCTTTCAGGGCTTCCTCAGTTTCCTCATCGTGGGCGTGGGCGGGTTCTTGTTTCGGGGGACCATTGGCTGGCCCCAGTTTCCAGGCCAGAGAACGTCTCACACGGACGCGCCTATGCCCAAAGCGCTGCCGCTGCCCCTCCACCTTGTCTGCGGCGTCGCCCTGCTCTGCAGCTTTCCTGTCGAGTCATTCCTGCATGATCGCCTAGGCCTCTTCCTGCGGGCGGTGGCCGTTTCGATCGAGGTCTTCGGTCAGCTTCGCTCTCAGCGCAAGCCCACCGGCGGCAGATTGGCCGCAGGGTGGATCAGGTGGGCCATGATCCTGCTGGTCCTGGGCTTCTGGGGGGCCTTGATCGCCCCGGGTGAGTATCGCCTGCCCTTCCTGCATCTCTGCTTTGCCGGGGGATTCGGCATCATCACCTTTTGCGTCGCCACCTGGGTCATCTTCAACCACGGGGGGTACGAACACCTGTTGACTCAGAGGCATTGGCCCCTCACCGCGGCCCTGGTGTTCTTCATGATCGCGTTGGCCTGCCGGCTGTCGGCGGAGTTTCTACCCAACAGCTACGAGAGCCATTTGGCCTATGCGGGGCTGTTCTGGGCCGGTGGCGTCATGATCTGGGCCTCTTCGGTATTGATCAAGGTACTTTTCTGTCGTCCGGTAGAAAACGGCTGATGTAGCGAGATAACGATGGCATTCGACAAGGGCTTGGCACAGCGCCTACGCGAATACATGAGGGACATTCCAGAGGTCACCATGCCATGAACACACTCTTCTTTTGGACCTCGAAGCTCGTCTGGTTGCTCCTGCGACCGGATAGCCTCTTACTGATCCTCTTGGTCGTGGCACTGGTCCTGCGAAAACGGAAAAGGCCACGGGCTGCTCGATGGCTCCTGATGTCACTCTCTGCCGTTCTTCTCATGACAGCGCTGCTGCCCGTAG
>JADFHU010000762.1 GCA_022567055.1 Planctomycetota bacterium | reverse complement strand
AGCGCAGACCGCTTTGCCTCTTCACTGCTCCGTCGAACGGCGCCCCTCTAGCAATGCCTAGGCTCTGTCTGAAAACTCCATCGTCGGCCCGTCTTAGACCCTGAGGCTCAGACTCGAAGGGAGAATGAGCAATTTTTTCGCGTGGCAAATACACTGGGATATCCAAGGGTACTTGGAAGCTATTGCTAAAGGGAGAAACAGGGTTCAAACCCGCTTTTTTGACCAATTTCCCAAAAAGTTGAGTGCGCAGCGACTCTTTTCTTAGTCAGTTATGATAGAACGGGTACAATACACCCCAAGGCAAACATGGCTGGCTTTGGTTAAGACACTCAGAGGTTGGTGATGAAAAGTGATCATACTCTTTCTGTCTGGACTTGGAGTTGGTCTGTTTGCCTTCATTCTGTCGTGCTTTAAGCTCATTCCTGTCAGGCTACCTCTCTTCTCTCTCTTTGTCGTAATAGATGAGTTTACACAGCTAATGGACTGTTTCGATTACGACAACGACAACGATCGTTGGAGATGGCTTTGGACGTAGGCCCGCACGTGCCATCCCACCCGGGTCCGGTCCGGCCCCGCCGGCAAGAAGTCAAGCAGTTGGTCCAGCAGGCCCCTCTGTTGGAGCCGCTCAAAAGTGGCTTCGAAATTGACATCATATACCCAGCCGAGTTGCAGCAACTGCAGGTCGTGGAGGGTCTCGAGCCTCTCGTACGGGACTTGCTGCCCTGCCAGGAGGGCGGCAACGACCTCGGGCGTGCAGCTTGGTGCGTCTGAGAATTCCAGCTCGAGATCGACGCTCAGGGGGTCTTGCCGGTACTGTTGGAAGTATTGGACGGAGCAGTAAAGGATGTCGATTTTGTCGGCATCTCGGATCAGCCGGGTGAAGAGCAGGGCGTCTCCCGACAGGTCCTTGGGCATCTGCTTCAGGTTGTGCCCGGCGATAGCGGTCTCAATCGCGTATTGCTCCTGGGCAGGAAAAGAGGCGAGTATGGCCTCCCGACGCAAGATGGAGATGCCCAGCGCGCCGTGATTGACACTGACATGGTCGTTGAAGGTCCTATATTGAACGAATTGTTCGAAGCGGCCCACATCGTGAAGCAGGGCGATCGCATCGCAGATGAGGCGGCGCTGCGCGTTCAACTGTAGTTTTTCGCATAGGAGCGCCATTTCCTCTCGGGTGCGCATGATGTGCTCGCAGCGAGACTCAAGGTTTCTCTGGACGTAGTCATCCGTGCCCTCGCATGTTGTGAATCCGGCGACGTAGCGCTCAAACCATCTCTCTAGTTCCTGTAAATCCGCTTGGTTCATAGTCTGGATAGCTTCGGGCGTTTACAGGACGAACTGAAGGGGACCGGAGACCGGGCAATCGCGTGTAGCTTCCCAGTTTGTGCGAAATACAGCAGAAACCCTAATTGTCCAGGGTTCCTACCGTTCAAGTAATCAGTAATCGGTGATTCAGTTTGGGCCAAAAACTGATTACTTTGCCACTGATTACTGAATTACTGCGCCGGTGAAACGCCGGTAAGGGGCAGAGAAATGGGGTGTCGCCCTGTGCCTAGGTCTAAATGTGATTGCCCTGACCCCCCAGAGGGCCGGCCTCCGGTGGGCTGCGCATGCCCTTCGGGTCCGAACCGGCCTTTTTTCTGCACTGGCTGGCCAATTCCGCCGATTATGATTAATCAGGGCCTAGGCGTCCAAGAGGCCGCGGCGGCGAAGGAGTCATGCTATGAAGGCACTATCACGGATCACAGTTCTTTTCACGATGGTCTCCCTCTGCCGGGGGGCGGCCCTGGTGGACGAAAACGGCTACCGCGACCTGGTCGAACTGGCCAACGAGAGGACTCGCGTCCTCCTCGACCCCCATCTGGGGGGGAGGATCTTAAAGTATTCATTCGATGGGATCAATGTCCTGCACGAAGACGCCCGTCAGGATGGATGGATCTACAGGGGACGCAAAGAGCACGAGCCTTGCGGCGGGCGCTTTGACATTGGTCCCGAGGCCATCACGCCCCCGCGGGACACGCTCTGGCTGGGTCGGTGGCGGGCTGAGATCACCGGGATTAGGTCAGCTCGACTCATCAGTGAACCCTGTCCCGACACGGGGGTGCAGCTCATACGCGCCTTCGAACTGGCCGCGAAGTCCTCCCACCTGAAGTGCACCCAGATCATCAAGAACGTCACCTCAGAGGCCAAACGCTATAGCCAGAGAAGTCGAACGCTCGCCGCGGCGGGGGGGATCTGCCTGGTGCCGCTGAACCCGGTAAGCCGGTTTCCCAGAGGCTATATTGTGTATGGGCCCGATGACAGTCTGACGCTCAGGCCCGCTGACGAGCCCAATGTCCGCGTTCGTGCGGGGATATTGGAGATCGTCGCGGCACCGACAGAGCCCAAGTTTGCGGTCGACAGCCAGGAGGAGTGGCTCGCCTATCTGACTCGATCAGGTAGGCTGTTCCTCAAACGCTTTCCCATCGATCGCGGCACGGGCAACGGTGAGATCGTCGGCAACGCCGTTTCGGTTGCCTATCACGAAAACGGTGCCTGTGAACTCGAATCCATAGGATCGTGGGATTGGATCTATCCGGGCAAGAGCGTCTCATACACCGAACACTGGTGGCTCTTCGACTATCCCTATCCGGCCGACCGCACGCCCGACCTCCAGAAGATTCAGGACTTAATTGGCAGCGTCCGGCGCTGAAGGAGCGTTAGTAAAAAAGCATATCTCTCGCAGAGATCGCAGAGGCCGCAGAGAAAAAACCCGTC
>JADFHU010000761.1 GCA_022567055.1 Planctomycetota bacterium | reverse complement strand
AGCCCATTCGTGCCGCCATATTCGTCGACCACCAGTGCGATGTGCTGTCGCTTGTCGAGAAAAGTCTCCAGGAGGGCCGAAATCGGCATATCCCGCGGGACCACCATGATGTCCCTCTTCAAGGTCTTGAGTTGGGCCTCACCGCGATTCTGCGCTTTGAAGAGCAGCACGTCGTCCTTGAGGACGAAGCTGTTCGCATCGTCGATGTCCACTTTGTACAGAGGCAGCCGGGAGAACTGCGTTTCGCCGGCCAAGGCCTCTGTCACCGTCATGTCTTCGGGGAGGCCAACGATGACAGTCCGTGGAGTCATGATATCCTTGGCCTTCAGGGATCGGAGCCGGAACAGATTGCGAATGATCCCCGATTCGTGTTGGTCGATCTGTCCCGACTGTTCGCCGATGCCGGCCAGGGCGATAAATTCGTCACGGCTAAAGACCTGTAGATTCCTTCGTCCAGCGATCAGCTTGGTCAATCTTTCCGAGATCCAGATTAAGGGGTAGAGCGCCCGAATGAGGCCGCGGACGAAAAGGCTGGTGGGGCCGGCGAGCTTTCTCCAATGGAGAGCACCCAGGGTCTTGGGAATGATCTCGGAGAGGAAGAGGATCAGCAGCGTCATGACCGCGGAAAAGAGACCGAACCAGGCACTGCCGAAGACCAGGGTTGCCTTGGCCCCGGCGCCAATCGCGCCCACGGTGTGGGCAATGGTATTCAACGTCAAGATGGCTGCTAGAGACTGGTCGACATTGTCCTGCTTGAGGCGCTTTAATAGGGCTGCCCGTTGCGGGTGTTTTTCTTTCAGTCCGGCAATGTAGGAGGGCGTGATGCTCAAGATCACGGCCTCCGCCACAGAACAGAGGAAGGAGCAAATCAGTGCCAGCAGCACGAAGACGATCAATAGTAGGACGTCCGTCCGGTTGTGTTCCGCGGGTAGGACGTCCGTCCGGTTGTGTTCCGCGGCGACGACGCCCAGGGCTGCGTTGAGGGGCGTGATCACCATAGCGAGTAGGATCGATAGCCGGATCCAATTAAGCGTTCTGTTTCTTAAAATGTCCCGATCTCCATGATTGGCCGATTGAACTCGGCACTCCGAATCAGTTTCTCTTCGCTCATGGTCTTACCAGGACTTGTTCGTGCATCCGCAAAGGAACAGGGCAATGGTTCCACGGGTGACACCGACTTGTATGACTCATCGGTCTTTAACGTACTGCCTGAGCGAGGGTTTGTCCAACAAATCGATGACGGTATCGATTCTCCGGCGGTGGAGGGTACCGCCGATGTCGGCCAGCACATAGGCCCCCGTCTCGGCCCGATGACTCCGTACGCGACAGCGGCCGTGGCGAACCTCCAGCGCCACGAATTCGTCGACTGCCAGACCGAGCGGGTCGTCCAGCGCGCGCAGCCGCTCTTCAAACTGTACTCGTCGACTGACTCGCGGCAGGACGCCGTCACAGACACCTTGATCATCGTGCACATTCAGGGCGAGTGGCAGCACGCCCAGGCCCTTTAGGATTATGAAACGCCATTGCTCGGGCGTCGAAAAACTGTCAGAGTCGCTCATGCTGTGTTCGGCCAGCCAGATCAGACCCGCGCTGCTCCCGCTAAAGAGCAACCCTCCCTCATAGGACTGCTTAAAGACCGGGAGCAAATCCCGCGCAGCCAACACGCTGAGCAGATGACGCGTGTCTCCTCCCAAGACGAACAGGGCATCCGCGTCCTCTAGCAGTTGTTCGACGTCCCCGAACGGCGTTTCCCGCTCTTTCGCTGGAACGTCACCGACCAGGATTTCGCAAGTGCGGCACCCTCGTTTCTCGAAGCAAGAAGCGATGTATCTTCGAAAGGGCAGGCGCCGCTGGGTACCGTTCCTGTGTGCGGTGGGGAGCAACACGATTTTCGGCGTGTCCAGATCGCAGTCCTCGCGTGCCAACTCGGCGATGCTGCTGTAGTGATCCAGCATGCGCGTGTCGCGTGGGTTCCCACCTCCGATGCCGTAGAGCAATGTCCTTTGATGTTTACACACGCAGTCTCGACAAACGCTATATGGCCGTCTCTTGGATGGGTTGCGTCCTCTGACGCAGGAACCTCGTGACAGAGTACATCGATAAGCCGATGTGGGTCAGGGTCGGCAACATTGCCGAGATGCCGATGATGATGCCAAAATAGACGTTCCGCCAGTGCCTCAGAGGGTTGCGGAGCGCCGCCTCCAGACGGCCTCCATACTCGGACGTACGTTCGGCGAGGGATTCCGGGCTGAACTGGATGTAACTGACCAGCCAACCCGAGACGGAAAACACCATAAGAATCCATCCTGTCGCGATGACGGCAATGACCAGATCAATGCCCAAATGGAAGAGATAACTCCGCGTCGAGATCGTCCGCAGGGCACGCCGGGCGATCCATATCGTCACAAAGAAGGAGAGGGAATCAAAGACCGCTCCAAAGAAACCGACAGGGAACTGCAGCAGGAAGTAGTGAACCGGCTCCTCTCTGAGTTCCCCGGGGTAGGCCGTGAGGAGGGCCCACCAATAGCAGAACATGTTCAGCCCCATAAAAAAGATGAACAGGCTGACAAAGAAGGCCCGCAGATCTCCGCGTTGTTCCTCGTAGTATCGCAATAGGTAGGCCAAGGTCTGCCGCCAAATGGAGACAAACGTTACTTCAGTGGACTCGCTTCGCATCAGATCTCCACGCTCTGAAGGTAAGGAAGGAGGTGCTCTAAGCGTTTTGGTCGTCGGTTTCCCCCTGCACACGGTGCTCAGTCCCAGGACAGGACTCCAAGCCCC
>JADFHU010000760.1 GCA_022567055.1 Planctomycetota bacterium | reverse complement strand
GCTAATAAACATGCGTTGAGCGAAATAGGCTCGCGTCCACTCTCTTTCCAATTGTCCGGCGTCCAGAAGGAATCGGAAATCCTCGCGAAGCTGGGAGTACTGGGCATCGGAAAGATAGGGAGCGGCCTTTTCCACGTCCGCCATGGATGCGCGAATCTGCCGTAGGACTTCGTCCTTTTCTGCGATCAGTTTCTTGTAGGTGTCCTCGTCGGGATAGTATAGTTCATTTCAGTATCTTCAGCCGAATGTCCTTGAAGTGCACGATCATGCCGGGATCGTGCAACTGCAGTTGGATCATGCCGCTGTCGAGACGCCTTTCCTTGCTGAGATGCTCGGTGAACTCCGAGGCGAGTTTTCCGTTGATGTAGAATTTGAAGTTATTGCCCTTGGCGATCACGTGCACGTGGTTCCAGCCGCCCTTCCGGATGTCGTCCACGGTAACCGCTCCTTCGATCGGGGTCACGGTCGGTTTGTCGTCTTCATCGATCACCAATCGGTCGCCGCGAAAACAGGCATGCTCCTTGCGACCGGGCGTGTGAAAGTCCCAGGCGCCAAGGACCTGCTTGCCGATGCCGAGATGACCGAAATCGGCGTGGTAACTCTGGAATTCCCGCGCGCCGGTCTTATCTTTTCGGGCGCGTATACTGATACCGCTGTTGCCCTCACCGGGAAAACGGTAACTGAGCTTGATCTCACAATCCGCGATATGCTTGTTTTCGAACACGAGGTAGCTTCGGCCTTTGTCACCGTCCCCGACGATCATGCCGTCCCGGACCCCCCATGCCTTCGAGGCCTTGCCTGGCATCGTCTCCCAGCCGTCAAGCGTCTTGCCGTCAAAAATGGAGACGAAGCCTTGGTCGTCCTTTTCCGCGGCATCCACACCCGACGGAACTGGGACCAAACTAACACACCATGCGATCAACAGCCATTGCGCAAGCTTTTGTCGGCTCATGAGGTATTCCTTTGTTTACGGGGTTGATGTATTCGTTCCGAGTGTGATGACATATCGAATCATGTCCAACAGCTGTTGCTGGGTCATGCCGGCAGTCAGCCCCACGGGCATGGGACTGACCAGCGTTTGGCGTGACACGATCTGGTCACGGCGCAGGGTGATGAGTGATTCCGCCGTGAGCTGGCGCATCACCAGGTCGCCCGATGCTTCGCTTTGTCTGGTCCAGCGTTCATACCCGTGATGCACAACGCCGTCTTGGGTGGTGACCTGCAACATGGTGTACCCTTCTTTTACCTGTCGGCCGGGCCAGAGGACTTCTTCCGCAATCCGTTCGGGTGACAGCGTCGTGCCAATGGACGTTAGATCGGGACCGATCACGGCGCCGAGCTTTCCAATTCGGTGGCAGGCAATGCAGGCTTCCACCAACGTCGCCCCGCGTTGGGCATTCCCCTGCGTCATCGCATCTCCCACCAGCTGTTTGACGTATGATTCGGTATAGGGCGGCCCGTCATCCGTCACCCCGGATGATTGCCTGAGAACCTCAACCAAGTCCCGGTCTGAACGACCTGTTTCGTAGAGGGATTGCAGGACGGCGCTGGCAGACTCGGGTGACATCTTCGAGGCGTGGAGCGCCGTGGCCAGCGCTTTGCCGCCGCCCCTTCGATCCAGGAATGCTTCGAGAATCGAAGCTGGATTCAAGCCTGTCGCCACGGCCTGGGGAAGCAGCTCCGCGGCATGCCGCGCCGCCGCTTCAATATCCAAAGCGCATAAGGCCTCAATGGCCGCGGCGCGTACAGGCAGTGCATGCGGCCCTGCGGCCAATGAAGCAAGCAAGGGGCCGGCCGGCTCAAGTTTTAGTTCGGCCAGGGCACGGAAGGCCGCGCTTCGGACCTCGATCGGCTGCGTTTCATCTTTCACCACGGCCAAGACCTGGGGCCCGGTTGCCGTAGCCTGCCACAGGCCGGCAAGGGTCAAAGCGTTTGAGCGAAGACCGGGATGAGGAAGGTCGATCATCCGGTTCAAGGCAGGGGAGGGATCGTCCTCCGGTCGAATCTCCCTCTCTTGGGCAAGTTTGACCAATTCGGCCAACGCTTTGGCGTGAAAAGCGGCGTCGTATTGTCCCAAGCGCGTAAAGATCTCCGGGTTGAGCCCATAGTCGCTCACGTCCCTGGGCCCGCCGCTTGATGATGGCGCCCTCGATAACATCCCTGATGCGATCGAGGCTGATGTTGCCTGGCGGAAACTCTTCGGCGATGAGAGTGAGAGTGGCCCCCGCCGCCCCACCGATTCCAAGAGCCAGGTGGCCCGCGTGCCTACCCATGACAGTGACAAAAAACCACCGTTCGGTGGTCACGGCATCCTGCATGAGATTACGAACCAGGTCCTTACCGAGATTGCAGGCCGTGGTGAAACCAAAAGTGACAATGTCTGCAGGTAACGGTAGGTCGTTGTCAATGGTCTTGGGAACATGTGCAACGGTGATCCCGGGAAGCGCCTTGGCGATCTGTGCTGCCGCAAAGGCCGTGTCATCTCCGCCCAGCGTTAACAGGAATTGCACGCCGAGACGTTGGAGTGTTTCCGCAACCCGGCGCACACCGTCCGGACTGCGTGTGGGGTTCGTCCGAGAGGTGAGTAGAATGGATCCGCCCTCGAAATGAATCCGTGAGACGTCACCGATATCCAACTCAACGACATGTTGGGTGTCCCCTTGAACCAGCCAGCGGAAGCCATTGTAGCAGCCGAGGACCTGCAGGCCGCGATTGCGCGCCTCGATGGTGGCAGCGGCAATGACAGCGTTGATGCCGGGCGCAGGGCCTCCTGCCACAAGAATAGCCAGCTTCTTCATGTCA
>JADFHU010000759.1 GCA_022567055.1 Planctomycetota bacterium | reverse complement strand
GGAAACGGAGTTGTGATGAAGGGCATGGACGTTCAGAAGCTGTCAAGATCACAGGATGGTGAGTCCTGGCGCGGCATGGGGTGGTCAGGTGGTAGGGTCGGCAGGGGGGTAGTTCAGCGGTGTTCTTACATTTCTCTTTTTCCCTTTCATTTTGGCCAGCCATGGATGCCGTCATGCCTTGTCCTAGTGGCTGCCGAACAACCAGCAGATCCAATCGACTTATTTTTGAAGCAGCTCCGTGCTAAGGGACCGGCACAGAGGTCGTGGAATGCCCGATCAGGGAGGATTGGCAACAATGCCACGGCAGATCGAGTTTTCAGACAGAGCCTTACATGAGGTAGGGTGGTTTTAGTTAGCGTTGCAGGAAGAAGAGACGTTGCACGGATGCCGACGCTTTTCACAAGGAGGTGAACTCTTCTCTCTGCGATCTGTGATGCCAAGAAGGTTGCAGACGACTGAGGCGCACGTGTGATGTTAATAATGTAGGACGGTATTGGAATAATGGGATGGAGAACCGCAGGAGGCGGTGTAGAGGCACATGGAGGTGTGCTCCTTCCTTTTCCCCTTACAGTGGTGATGTAAGAATCAAGTAATCACCGGACTACTTGCACCATAGTCTCTGCTTTTCATCACCCTCCTCCCGAACCAGGCGACGCATTGCGGAGCCTGGTTCTTTTTTTTGTGTTAAGGGATCGGCAAGAAATAAGTTGGACATTTTTGGGGTCCAAGTGTGGCCCATATTTGGTCGCGCCCGATTGAGCGAAACCACAGGCGTAGCTGTTCTACGTCGCGGATTTTGCGATTGAGAAGCGATCAAAGATGGGGTGCAATTGGGCATTCAAAAGTCCAAGTTATTTCTTGCCGGTCCCACAAAGCGTGCACTCTGGCTGCGCTCGTTGTCATTGTCAGCGGAGCGGTAGTCGTCGTAATCGATACTTCTATTGGCAGTTGAGTGTTCCGATTACGACAACGCCTTAGCGCGGTGAGGGGATGTCACGATCAGAGTGAAGCGTGCTGTGTAGGAGGAGCCGTTCACAGGACCTCAGTCAGCCCGAGGACTCATGAACGTCTGGGGGGGTCGTGACTGACAAGTCGCCTGACACGAGGAGGGCTGGTGGTCTTGCGTTGGCCTCTGGCGGGAAGGTCTCTTATCTCAAACCGATCGGGGCGCCGGCTCTGAGAAGGGGGACGCTTTGTACTCTTGGGACGCCTGTTGAACAGGATGTCGATGGCACTTCGGCAGGCCTGGGAGGTGGCGGAATTGGTGGATTCCGTCCCCACCTTGATCAGCATGAGTGCCGGCTTCGTCATGCGGCCGCGCATCTTTCGCAGACCATAGGTCGCCGCATTCTTCGTACGTCGAGTCGCGTTGGAAAAGAGGGCTTCCTTGAGTATCTCAAGGCCGTCCTCCTGTAGCCACGATAAATGGTAGGCAGTCTGTCTGACCACATTGAGGTTTGGCGAGTAGAGTTGTTCCCTCAGTCTCGCAAGAAGCTGTATGGAGGCCTCATCCTTTTCTCGGCCTGTCGGCGTTCGTTTTCCAAGCTTCATAGCTCATCCTCACCCATCTTGTCAGTCTGCTTATGTACGTTGGAATTGACAGCTTGCCTGTCTTGTGACTATGATCCCCCAGAAACCGTGTGGGATAAACAACAGGACTCCATTCACTTTTGTTTACTACGACCAGTGTCGGTCGATCCGGGCACGATGTCAACATGTTTGTTCGGATAATAGGGTAAGGTTTCTACAAAAATATTTTGTCCCCCGACTCGAATATCCTATATTGACGTTGTCACAGGGTAGATGTTTGTTAAGGTGATTTAGATGTCTATAAAATAGCTAGTTTAAGGGGCTTAGTTGAAGATGAGCGGCAAGTGTGTCGTGTTACTCAGTGGCGGCTTGGATTCGGCAACAACACTCGCGATGGCGAGGCGTGATGGGTATGACTGCTACGCCCTGACCTGTCTGTATGGGCAGAGACATTGCATCGAGACTGAGGCCGCAAAGAGGGTCGCCAAGTCACTGGGGGTGACGGATCACCGTCTGTTCCATCTGGACTTGTCAACGATCGGAGGCTCTGCTTTGACGGACCCGAAGATGAATGTGCCGAAAGATCGGTCCGATCACGCGATCACCTCAGGGATCCCCGTGACCTATGTCCCTGCCCGCAACACGCTGTTCTTGAGCTTGGCACTCGCGTGGGCGGAAGTGTTGGGAGCGTTTGATATTTTTATCGGGGTCAATTCACTGGACTATAGCGGCTACCCGGACTGACGGCCGGAGTTTATTACGGCATTCACGAACATGGCCAATCTGGCGACGGCCGCCGGTGTGCAGGGAAAAGGTAAGTACGCGATTCGCACACCCATCATCGGCCTGACAAAGGCCCAGATCATCGAGCAGGGGCGTCTTTTGGGCGTGGATTTTTCGCTGACGCACAGTTGCTACGATCCCGATGAGCAGGGCCGTAGCTGTGGACGCTGCGACTCCTGTCTCCTCAGGCAGCGGGGGTTCGCCCAAGTGGGGCTGGTGGATCCTGTTGTCTATCAAACGTCATGAGGGAATCGTTGCAAACCTTGCACGCCATGTATTGCCCACGGGTGGCTTGCTATGAAGATCAATGAACTCTTCTATTCTCTGCAGGGAGAAGGATTCTTGGCCGGGGTGCCTTCTGTGTTTGTTCGCTTGGCCGGGTGTCCGCTGCGCTGTTGCTGGTGCGACACGGCCTATGCCTGGCGGGAAAGTTCGGGCGTGGATCGGACGACGGAGTTTATTATGGATGCCGTCAATGGCTGGGACACTCGG
>JADFHU010000758.1 GCA_022567055.1 Planctomycetota bacterium | reverse complement strand
GGGTTTTTCGGTACTACATCGCGCTGAAGTGTTAACAGGCCTTCAGACAGCGCCTAGAACTAATGATCGTCCTTTAGCCGCTATGAGCTTGGCTTTTTTTGGACTAAATCCCCCATTTCCAGGACGATCCTGGTGAAAACAGACTCCCAATCCCCTGGTTTGGGCTGTCTGAAGAGTCTCATGGTGGGGTACCAGGGCGTGTCCCTGCGGTCTGTGAGCCAGCGCCAATCGGGAACCGCGGGCAGCAGGGCCCAAACGGGTCGACCCAGCGCGCCTGCCAGATGCAGGCAGGCCGTATCGACCGAGATGACGAGGTCCAGACAGGCCATCACGCCGGCGGTCTCTGCGAAGTCATGAAGTTCGGCTGAGAGGTCACGAATCGGAAACGAAGCCTTGCCCAGCGCCGCCGTCTCCCCTTTCTGCAAGGAGATGAGGGTCACCCCGGGGACACGGGTGAGGGCGGAAAAATGTGCGAGTGGGCAGGAACGCTCCCGGTCGTTGCTGTGCTGGGGAGAGCCAGCCCAGACGATACCGACTTTCAGCCCCGGCCCGGTGAGCCGCTGTTGCCAACGGAGGCTGGTCTGAATATCGGCATAGAGGTAGGGAATGTCCGCGGGAATGGTGGGCAGCGTGGTCTTGAAAATACCCGGCAGGTCCATGGCGAAGGCGAAGAGATCGAATTCCACCGAGGGCCGGCCGTCCGGGGACGCCTCGACCAGTTCATCGATCTCCCGTATCTGTCGGAAGAGTCCCATCAGTGGCCCCAGGGTCTCGACGATCACCGAGCCACCGAGTCGCTTGACCATGGGGAGGTAGCGAATGAACTGCACATTGTCGCCGAGGCCCTGTTCGTAGCGGATGAGCAGACGCCGATGCCGGAAGGGAGCCCCATCCCAGGTGGGTGGCGCCTGTCGTTGCGACGCGAGAATGGCGTCCAATTTGGCCCGGCGACGCCACTTGAACCCTTCCCAGCCCTCCAGGAACCGGCCCGTCAAGAGCAGTGTCAAGGCAAGATTCCAACGCGCGTTGGCATAGTCCGGATTCAGCTCGATCGCTCTGCGGTAGTAGGCGATCGCGTCGGCATAGCGCCCCATGGACTTGGCCAGGAGGCCACGATTGTTGCAGGCGATGGCATAGTCCGGCGCCAGTTCGATCGCCCTCTGAAAACACGCATCGGCCGGGTCGGCTCTGTGGGCGTCGGCCAAGGCGATGCCCAGATGGTTGTAGGCCTCGGCACGACCGGGAATCTGCTCGATGCAGCGTTTGTAGCGATCCAGGGCCTCGACACTGTCGGGATCCAGGCAAATGGCCTCTCCGTAGGCCTTCATGGCGTCCTCGACCCGGTTCAGCCGTTCATGGACGAGGCCGAGCATGAGAAAACACTGAGGGACATGGGGCGCCAATTGGATCGCCCCCCGCAGCAGGCCCAGCGCGTGGTGAGAATCGCCCCTGTCAAGGGCGGCCCGGGCTTGGTGGTAAAGGGCTACGGCCGATGGTTCGTCGCTCACGGTTTACGCCTAGGGTCTTGGATTTCCAGGCGGTCGAACCTGGAAGCCCTAGCAATTTTTCAGACAAAGCCAGATGCTATTTCGGTTTACTCTATAGATTTCGTTCCAGCCTGGGCAAAAACCTGAGTTGAATTTGGAATATCCAGAACTTTTTTTGAGCAAGAAATAGGCAAATCAAACGGATCTGATAAGAGTTACCGGTCCTTTACAGTTTACTTATATTTACAATCGTATTTCAATAATGTTTATCTAAATTAAACCGATAAGTCCTAGTACCACACGGAAGACATCAAGCAGGAAGCGACGGAAGACATCAAGCAGGAAGCGACGGAAGACATCAAGCAGGAAGCGGAACGCCCGGGGCGGCGCTCAAACAGGGCAAACACGTAAGACGCCACGGTGATAGAGGTGAGCACAAGCCCTTTTAAGGAGTCAATGAGATGGCACTAATTATCAGAACCAACGTGATGGCGACAACCGCCGCCCGGCACTTAGGCAAGGCCTACAACGCCTTGGCCGAGAGTGTGGAAAGGCTCTCATCCGGCCTCAGGATTAACTCTGCCAAGGATGATGCAGCAAGTATGGCTGTACGCGAACTGCTTCGAGCAGACATCGCGGTGCTCAAGCAAGGATCGCGAAACGCCCTGGATGGGATCAGTATGTTACAGACCATGGAAGCTGCCATGGGGATCATGGATGAGAACTTGGTGCGAATGAAAGAACTGGCCGAGCAGGCGTCGACCGGTTCCTATTCTAGCGCCCAAAGAACGATCATGGACGCCGAGTTTGCCGAGATGGCGAACGAAATCGAACGTATCGCCGGCGCCACCACGTTCAACGGCATTTCGATGTTGAATGAAGCGGCCCTGTCCACCGGCACGAACGATATAAAGATCCATGTCGGTGACACTACGACGATCGACGTGGAAAGAGTCGACATGACCCAATCCGGTCTGAATATCGAGACCGGCGATGGCGGCTGGCAGGTCACCGGTAAAACCGCCAGCGGCGTGAGCGCTACCTCGGTGACCTATGTCACGGTACTAGCGGGCTGTGATGACGCTGGAACGGGTGTCTCGCTCAATATCAGTTTTGAGGACAACGACGCCTCGGCCAACGACGAATTGAACATTGTTGCGGTCTTCACGGCTGTCAGCATTGCCGGCGGCACCGGCTTTTCGCTGGCCTCCGTGGTCAGTACGATCAATGTGGCGTCCAACAATCTGGGCTTCGATGCCTCGGGTAACGACCTGCGCTACAGCGCGGCCGAGGCCTACTATGACTCCCCCTCTTCCACGT
>JADFHU010000757.1 GCA_022567055.1 Planctomycetota bacterium | reverse complement strand
TTCTGCCGGATTTATGGTGCTTCCGAAGTCGTAAACCGCATACCGAATTAGAGTTTTTGGTTCATGGTTCACGGTTAGAAACCTTGAATCAGCTTTTCCTTCAACTGTGAACCGTGAACCTGGAACCCTGAACCAGGCCAGCAAAGGCCTTACTCCGCCCTGACGCGAAAGGCCCATCCCCAATCCAGTGCGGGAAAGCCCTCCCAGCCGATGCCTCTCACTAGGAGCATGTACTGTCCCGGTGCGTCTGCCTGGAACTCGAAGGTGCCCGAGTTGCCGATGGACGTGAGTTCGGGATCAAGCACTTCGGAGGCGTGGGTCACCTCGATGTCATCAACATGAAATCCCACCGCCGCTGACGTTTGCGGATAGTAAGATCCTCCCGCAAAATCGTAGGCAAAGCGCACCTGAACCACACGGTCAGCATAAGCCGATAAATCGACGATCTCGGTCGAGAATGCCAACTCGCCCCGGTTGTCCTGCCCAGCCTGCGAGAAAACATCGACCAAAGACCCATCCCCTAGCAAGAGTTGCGCGCGGGCAATCTGGGCACTACCCGCGTAGCCCAGTCGTTTTGCAAATCGAAGTTCACTGAATTCGGTCAGCAGCAAGGTAGGTGTCAAAGTGAATGCCTGATGCATTGGCTCGGGATGGGCCAAGTGGAAGGAGGCAGCGCCTGAGGCGCTGGTTTGAGTCGTAATCAGCGAATAGCTCTCGTCGGTCTCATCAACGATCAAATCAGGACCCTGTTCGGCACCCTCGACCCCAGTGAAAGGTCGCAGGCGTGCATGCAAGGCCTCATGGTCGATGGCAAAGGGAATCGTATCATAACTGAAGGTGACTGCTTGATTGCGAGCGATGTATTGAGGTCCCCATACAGTGGGTATGACTTCATGAATCCCGCGCGTAGTGGGATCGATGACCGTGACCTGATAATCAAACGTCTCAAGGGAAGCGCCGATACCAACGTTCTCCACTCTGACGGAATAGGTCGTGTCGCCTTCCGGCCGGTCCCACGAACTCCGGCTCAGATCGGCATCCCGCCCTTCCGGAACCCAGACAAGCGTGTTCTCACCCGCTCCCATCACAGGTTGCTCCTGTGCTAAGGACACCTCCTCGGTACCGACCGTCATCGTGACAGATGCGGTGGAAAAATCGGCGTCGGGATAGCTGAAAGACCAGCGGGGAAACACCACCTGGTAGGGCACATACCCGGGAGGAGGCCAGGTCACGAACGGGTCTCGGGTAGGCGGGCGCACATCCCAGGTGTGGTTGTCAAGCACCCATAGTGCATTCGCCGGCCGAAAGGACTCCCCGCCGGGTACGTCGCCCGTCCCCATCTGGCGAGTCTGCGGATGCAAGATCCAACGCCGGTGACCCACGGGGCCATTGCTGGGCCCATTGTCCTGCATCTGACCGAAAACCGCATCCCAACCGTAGTCTCCCAGCGAGAGATTGGAATTCCCGGCCGCTTCGAAGCCCGCATCGCTATAGCAACGCCAAGACGTGGGCGGATAGTGGCTCAAGGCGCCATTCGCACTCATCATCAGGGCTGCCTGCTGTGCCTTGTTGTTGTACGCCTCCAGGAGAGTCACCTCCGCCGGCACGCCGGCCATGGCCCGAAAGTAATTAATGCGAACGAGAACGTCACGCCGAAATTGCGGGGAGGTCGTGCCGGCGTCACAAATGGAGACGTCACCCGACCACTCGTCCGGTGTCCCTGCCGACGCCTGAAAGACGCTGTTGTAGAAGGCCCTCGACTGCAAACGATCTGCTGGATCGATGAAAAAACCGCCGCCAGGCGGCAGAGAGGGATCGTCGGCCAAAGGAGTGATTCGCCTCGTCGGCGACTCAGATTTGAGCGGGGCCTCTCGGTTCAGCACGACTAAGGCTTCACCTAGTCGTACCGGGGATTCTAGCGTCGTGGAGGCCAATGCCGAGAGGGTGACAGATAAGATCCCAAGAAGGCGGACAGGCAGGGAACGAAAATGAGGATCTTGCGGACAACGACAATCGTTCATAAATCTTCGCTCTTCAATATGCTGACCCAACTCCTGGTTTTCATTGAGAGGCTCGCCCCGACCGGGAAATTGTAGCAGATAGGGGCATCAAGGTCAATCTACCCTCGTTGAGCAAAGTCCAATGTGAAAAGCACCAGCCACTACCCCCAAAACGGCAGATTCTAACTTGAATCCGCCTGCCAAATCTGCGAGATCCAACGCATGCAGCCTGATTCCAGAGACGAACAGACCGGCGGTTCGCCGATCTTCATGACCACCCACTGGTCAGGGATCATGGCGGCAGGTAGCCGCAGCAATCCCGATACAGAGAAGGCACTGGATGACCCTCATCATTCTTATCGGCGTGGTCTTGATCGCCGACGGAAAACTCTGGAAGATAGTGACGGCGTAGGGAGGTCACAATCGAAAAGTGGAGACTCTGCCGTCGGAAATCCGCGACAAGCTGGCCACAAAGGGATCGGCAAGAAATAAGTTGGACAGTTTGGGGTCCAAGTGTGCCCCATATTGGGTCGCGCCCGATTGAGCGGAACCAAAGGCGTAGCTGTTCTACGTCGCTGTTTTCGCGATTGAGAAGCGATCAAAGATGGGGTGCAATTGAGCAATCAAAAGTCCAAGTTATTTCTTGCCGGTCCCAAAGTGAGTGCGTGCCTCTGCCGATCCGGCCGCCGCATCAAGTGACGCCTCGATACTGCTAAAGTCATCTATTAGGAGATGCCGACATATTGTTTGGGGCGGATTGCATTCCATAGCGCCAGCTTCAGGCATTAACGAAGGTGTTGTCATACAAG
>JADFHU010000122.1 GCA_022567055.1 Planctomycetota bacterium | reverse complement strand
TGGCCGTGGTGTACGCCAAGGAAAAGGAGGAGTTTGCGATACTTCTGGAAACGGTTCAGTTACTCAACAAAGAGACCGCGGCCCTGGCACACAAGCGTGACCTCTGGAATGCGGTCCGTCAACGGATCGACCAGAAAAACATGGAACGCGATGTACCGGGCACCATCGAGATTCTAATGCGAGCCATTACGCCCTCCGCACCCCACCAAGACCGCCGCATGGCCTTCTCCTGTGTTGCTCTGATCCTAGGGTTAGGGTTGGGGGGTAGCGCGGCACTGATCCGAGCACAGAAGAATCAGACGATTTATACGCCGAAGGACTTACCAACCGCCATGCGGGCGCTTTTCCTAGGCAAAGTTCCTTTGATACGCACCAAGAAGTTGCTGGGCCAGGCACTGTGGCAGGAGATAGGAAAAAAACAGTCTCTCATGGTCGAGCCTATCCGTGTGACGCGCACTATACTTCTGTCGCGATTGAGCCGCCACGGCCAATCTGCCGTGTTGATCAGCAGTGCCATGCCAGGGACGGGTAAATCGAGTTTCACAGCTATGCTGGGTAAGAGTTTGGCTGAGGGAGGCAAGCGAGTCCTGCTGATCGACACGGACGTTCACGGCAAGGCGCTGTCTCGGCGATTCAAGCTTGTTGACCGTGCCGGATTCATAGAATCGGTGAGAGATGGAGAAATCGACAGGGAATTGATTGTTGAGACGGAGACAATCGGTTTAAGCATCTTACCTGCCGGAAAGCCGGAGCAGGGCAAGATTGCACTGGAACAAATCGCAAACGGCGCCCTACAGAGATGCCTAGGCCAGCTATCATCGCAATCAGACTTTAACCTCATCCTGCTGGATTGCCCAGCAATCCTGGTGATAGCGAACACGATCATCATGGCCAGCCAGGTCGATGGAACCATCATGGTGGAACGCGAACGCCTTTCCCACCGGGGAAGGGTTGCAAAGGCTCTAGCCCGGCTCGCCTCCGCCGGAGGCCAGTTGTTGGGAACCGTCTTTGTCGGGTCGTATAAAAACGAGGACTCCGGCTGCGGGTCCGCTCATGAATATGGCAGCAGCACATAGCCACCCGAGAAGAGGCTTTAATAGAACCCATCAACTGTCCGTTTCTGCCGACAGACCCGACCCATCATGAGCATCAGGATTATCGCCCTCTATATTGTCATTACGGCTCTTGCGGCCTACGCCTGGAAGGATTGGTTCAAGAGTCTCTGTGGCCTCATCCTTCTCATGGCCTTCATGGGCCATGAAGACATGCCTAAAAACATAGCGGGAATCCAGGGCCTCAACCTCTGGAATGTGCTATTCTTCAATATTTTTCTGGTCTACTTACTCAGTCGCCGCCCTCAGGGCCTCCGTTGGGACATGCCTGGTTTTATCAGTGTGCTACTCGTGCTCTATCTTGTGGTTGTGCTGGTCGGGGTCCTAAGGGCCCTCTTCGACCGTCGCAACATTCCAGAGATTCCTGTCGGCGCTATTGTCAGTGAGGAACTCATCAATACCATCAAATGGGTGCTTCCCGCTCTATTGCTCTATGACGGGTGTCGGACACGACAACAGGCTCGGCTGGCAGTGGTCACCCTAGTGCTGTTGCAGTTCCTCATTGCGGGCCAAATTGTCAAGAAACTGCCCTTGTCGATGGTCTTCGGCAGCATGGACGAGCAATATGGGAGAAACAGAGGGAAACTGATCGAGGAACTGGGCTTCAGCGCGGACGATATGTCGACGGTTCTTGCCGGGACCTCTTGGGGTATGGTCGCGGCGCTGCCGCTAGTGCGGCAACGAAAGTACAGATTAATACTGCTGCCCGCTATCGGCCTAGTGGTATTGGCCCAGGCAATGACCGGTGGTAGAGCAGGCTATGCTGCTTGGGGAGCGACAGGCCTTATCATGTGCGCGATGAAGTGGCGAAAGTACCTATTGCTCGCACCGGTGGTCGTGGTGCTGTTACCCTTCGTCTTTCCTACGGCAGCCGAGCGCATGATGTTCGGTTTCGGGGAAAAAGACGTCAGTGGCCAAACTGTACGCGATAACAGCAAGATCACCTCTGGCCGATCACTCATCTGGCCCTACGTGATTGATGAAATCGGAAAGTCACCTATCATCGGCCATGGACGACTGGCCATGAAACGGACGGGACTGACGCGAAAACTGATGATTAACCTAAGTGAGCCCTTTCCCCATCCCCACTGCATGTACTTGGAAACGCTCCTCGACAATGGCATCCTGGGCTCTATTCCGATCTGGTTGTTTTGGGGGACAGTCCTTGTCTTGTCCGGACGTCTATTTCGAACGGAGGATCCTCTCTTTTCAGCCATCGGCGGCTTGACGTTTGCCCTATTGCTGACCCAATTGATTGCGGGCATCGGGGCCCAGCATTTCTATCCGAAGGAAAGTACAGTCGCTCTCTGGATCGCCATGCTCTTGACTTTGCGCGTTTACTATGACAAAGCACGTCATCAGGTCGGCATGCTCCCTGCCGAGACCCAAGTGGCCCTGCCAGTGACGCCACAACGTCCCGCCCTGGCGACTTGTCACGAGGAATTCCTGTAACGGGCCATGACTAGAAGTCATCCCAAAGCCTGTTTTGTAACGAGATTGAGCGAAACGTTCGTGGTCAAGGCGGAGGTGAAAAAGGCTCGGAGGCGTACTGAAGTACGTCGAGACCCTTTTTTGCCGACAACGCAGATCCACGGACGTTGCAGCCAATCGCAGTCAGAAGAGGTTTTGGGATGACTTCTAAACTCGCCTACATTCTGGCGGCCAGCCACTCGGGATCGACCCTTCTCAGCATGCTGCTTGGGTCCCATCCCCAGGTCGTAACCACAGGTGAGATCAACCTCTCTCCCCAGGCCATTGGCTCGCTGGACCGTTACCGCTGTTCATGCGGTGAACTGATCCTGGAATGCGCGTTTTGGCAAAAAATCAAGGAGGGCATGGCTGCCCGCGGACATGTCTTCGATCTGAGCGACGCGGGCACCGACTTCAAAGCCAGCGACTCCGCATACGCCCGGCGTCTCCTTAATCCCATGGTCAGAGGGCCGTGGCTCGAGGGCCTGCGGGACGCGGCACTGTCCCTATCTCCGATCTGGCGCCGGCAATTTCGGCAAATCCAAGACCGAAACGCCGCCTTTGTGTCAACGGCACTGGACGTCACGGGAGCCGGCGTCCTGGTGGACTCCTCTAAGATCGCCCTGCGACTCAAGTACCTGCTGCGCAATACTGAGTTGGACATTAAAGTCATCCGTTTAATCCGCGATGGTCGTGCCGTCGGATTGACCTACATGGACCCGGCCGGATTCGCAGATGCCAAAGATCCTGGCAGACGCGCAGGCGGAATGGGAGGGGATCGAAAAGATCAGGGAATGCAGATGGCACAGGCGGCCTACGAGTGGAGACGCTGCGTCGAAGAGGCAGAACAGGTGTTGCGAAACCTCTCCCCCTCGCAGTGGATCGAAGTTCGCTACGAGGCGTATTGCAGCCGGCCCGATGAGACGCTGAGTCGGATCTGCCAATTCCTCGAAATCGAACCAGGAAAGCTACCCAATTCTTTTCGTCACGTTGAACAGCACGTTGTGGGCAATGGGATGCGACTCGACACCACATCTAAGATTCAACTGGATGAACGCTGGCGAAGTACGCTGTCGAAACAGGAACTCACAGTGTTTAATCGGGTTGCCGGCGACACGAACCGCCGATACGGATACGAGTGATGAAACCCCATGATTGCGACTGTAACGGAAAAACCAGACACCCCTAAGGACACGCTCCAATCGGCAGACAAACCCCAGCCGGACGTCAGCGGTAGAGATCGGCTGATCTCGAACGTCCTCTTCAGTTGGGCCGCTCATCTCGTCTTCTTCATCGCCGGGTTCATCATGCCTCGCATGATCGACAATCACCTGGGGCAGGAGCTACTCGGGATTTGGGATTTTGGCTGGTCACTGGTCGGCTACTTCTCCCTGATTCAAGGCGGGATCAACTCTTCCGTCAACCGCTACGTTGCCAGGTACCGGGCAGCCGACGACATGGCCAGCGTCAGCGACACGGTCAGCTCCGGGCTCTGCGTCATGGGACTGGCCGGAGTTCTGGTGCTCGGATTGACCATCGGCGTCTCTCTGCTCATGCCTTCATGGTTTGGCGAGCGTTTGGCCGACAATATACGGGAAGCCCAGTGGGTCTTCTTTTACCTGGGCATCAGTCTAGCGATCGACACGGCCTTGGGTCCTTTTATCGGTGTCCTCACCGGCTGCCACAGCTGGAAAATGCATAATCTCATCAAGAGCGGTTCGCATATGGTCTCCGTGGCCGGAATGATCATCGTTCTACTGGCAGGCGGAAACCTGGTGAACCTTGCCCAAGCCTACTTGGCAGGCCAAGTCGTTTCCTACGCGATGCGGGTGGTCTGCGCCTATCGGGCCTGTCCAGGCCTGCAGGTTAATCCTTTCAGCGCGCGCAGATCCACCATCAAGAGCATATTTGCCTTCAGGGGAAAGATACTGATTCCGGCCATCTCGGTCATATTTGCGACACAGACGACCGGCGTCTTGATCGTCGCCTATCTCGGCCCGGCCGCCTTGGCCCTCTTTGCGCGTCCTCTGGCGCTCACACACCACATCTCCACATTCGTCCACAAACTGGCCTTCGTCCTAACTCCCACCGCCAGTTCGTTGCAGAGTACCGGTAACCACAAGGAGATCAAGGCACTGCTGCTCAAGACGGTCGGCTATGCCAGCCACCTCTCCCTACCCTTGGTTCTGGTACTCACCGTGTTTGGGGGCCCCATCCTGCAACTGTGGATGGGGAAGGAGTACGCCGGTAACCTACTCCCAGCCATCTTGGCCATCGGGTGCCTGCCCGAGATGATCAACAGGCCGCTGTGGAATATACTGGTCGGCCTCGATGCTCATGGCCGCGCCGGGCTCGCCCAGCTCTTCGCGTCCATAGCATCCGTTACGCTGATCGTCCTCTTTTTGGAGGTCTTCGATTCAAATCTGGTCGCCGTGGCGGTGGCAGTGGCATGTCCGAGGCTAGTCGTGCACGTATTCTATTTGCCTCTCTACGTCCGGCGTCGGCTGAATATTCATCTGCGTGATTACCTGACCCATGCAATTCTACGGCCCATAGTCCATATTTCTCCCTTTGCGGCATGCTTGGCGGGAACTCGCTTCCTCTTGAACATCAATCCCCTAATCGAGTTAGCCTGGGGTCTCGCGGTCGGCGGTACGATCTTGGTGGTCATCTATTGGCGGTATGTCTTGCCGGAACGACTCAAAGTCCGCCTCAGTCGTATCCTTCCGGCATATCGGTCCGCGACATGAAAAGCCGGTCAAACGCCGAACGGAGTAGGGTCCAGGCCAGCGTATCACTGCTCGATGAGCGCACCGTCCAGCGGGATGTAAGCAACGATATGATGGTTCGATCCAGACCCCAAAAACGAATCTGTTTCGTAGCCCGCAATGCCTATGGCGCGCTGGCGGGAGGCACGGGCGGTCACATTGGCGGGGGGGAACGGCAGATGTCGCTGATGGCTCGCTGGTTTGCTGCAAGGGGATATCCGGTGAGCATGCTGACCTGGGACGAAGGTCACCGCGATGGCGCCCCCATCGATGGAGTGCGAGTCTTCAATCTGTGTCCGCAGGATGCGGGTCTTCCGGGCGTGCGTTTCTTTTGGCCCCGGTGGAGCAGTCTGGCAGGCGCGATGAGCCGAGCCAACGCCAATATTTACTACCAGAACTGTGCGGAGTATGTCACGGGTCAGGTGGCGCTCTGGTGTCGTCGGCACCAACGACGATTCATCTACTCCATCGCCAGTGATCCCGACTGTGATGACCGGCTGCCTAAAATGCGGTCCTTCCGGGAGAAGATTCTTTATCGCTACGGATTAAAACATGCCGACAGAATCATCGTTCAGAACTGCAAGCAGCAGGCCATGTTGCGGTCCAATTTTAGACGGGATTCAATTGCACTGCCCATGCCCTGCCCCGGACCGGGAGAAGACGAGCTAATCGGCAACACCTCCGATTCTCATGAGCCCCTGCGGGTTTTGTGGGTGGGGAGAATCTATGAGGTCAAGCGACCGGATCGTTTGCTTGACCTGGCAGAGCGCTGTCCGGAGATCGCGTTTGATATGGTCGGCCAACCAGCCGACACCAAATATGCCCGTGCCATCTGCGAACGGGCCAAGAGGCTCACAAATGTTCATTTCCACGGTCCGGTGGAGCGAGACCGCATTTCTGATTTTTACAGGAAGGCCGATCTTCTCTGTTGCACCTCCGACTTTGAAGGGTTTCCAAATACGTTTCTCGAGGCCTGGAGTTACGGATTACCCGTCGTCTCGACCATTGATCCCGACAATCTAATTCAAGATCAACGACTCGGCCGGGCCTGCCGTAGTGCCTCTGAGCTGGCCGGGGCCGTCCAGACGTTGTTGGCATCGGAAACAGAAAGGCACGTCATCTCCCAGACCGCGCGGGAATTCTACCTGCAGAATTATACGGTTGACAGGGCAATGGAACGATTTGAACGTCTTTTCTACGATGCCGCAGGTGCCATCTCATCATGATTTCGAGAAAACCCATTTGTGTGGTACTGGTCATCGATGACCTGGAGTATGGTGGCGCCCAGCGGCAAGTCCTGGAACTGGCCAATAATATGGACCCGACGCGCTTCGATGTCCACGTTTGTACGCTGTCCGATTATGTCCCGCTAGGTAAGCAATTGACGGATGCCGACCGTCGCCTACATGTCATCGTCAAGAAGAACAAGCTTGACATCTCGGTGGTCCCTCGCCTGGCACAACTGCTAAAGTCGCTGGAGGCGGACATTGTGCATAGTTATCTGTTCAGTGCGGACATCGCCGCCCGGCTGGCCGGACGGTTGGCCGGAACCACGCTGGTCATCGGATCGGAACGGAACGCCAACTACGTGCCCAAGAAGAGGCATGTACTTGCCTACAAGCTGACGCGAAGGTGTGTCCACCTGACGATTGCCAATTCGAAGACAGGCGCTGAGTTCAACACCAGGATGTTTGGCCAACCGGCATCGGACTGTCGGGTGGTCTACAATGGTGTCGATACGCAACGATTCAAAGCTCAAAGCCCCAACGCCATACGGACCGAACTCGGCATCACTGAAGAGGACTTGGTCATTGGCGTCTTTGCGAGTTTTAAGCCACAGAAAAATCACGGCATGCTACTCCGCGCCTTTCGACAGGTATTAGATGACATACCGGAAACGACGCTTCTACTCGTTGGGGATCGACTCACCGGCAATATGGGCGGTACCGCCGACTATCATGTCCAGATGGAAGCCTTGATTGATGAGCTAAACATCCGGCACAAGTGCATCTTCCTGGGAAACCGAAACGACGTCGAACGGCTCTATCCGGCTTGTGACATCACGGCGCTATCGTCGCTCTATGAGGGGACACCGAATGTCCTGCTGGAATCGATGGCCTCGGGGATCCCTGTCGTGGCGACCCGTGTATCGGACAATGCCTATATCATCAAGGAGGGAGAAACAGGGTGCCTCGTACAGCTCGATGACGTCGACGGCATGGCGGGGCATCTCAGAACGCTCTTGCATAACGCGCCGCGACGACGGGAGATGGGCCGGAAGGCACAGGCATGGGCAAACGAAAAGTTCTCAATCGAGCGACTGATCAAGAATACAGAAGACGTCTATGTTCAGGGCCTACATGAAAAACGCCAGTTCTCACAAACTAAAAACGCCAAAGACGAATAGCCGGGCCCATCAGAGCAATCCAGAGGTACGGCTGCGTGACTTGCCCTATCCTTACCGTTCGATGCTGGCGATCTGCAGCGATCTCGACGAGACACCGAATAGGCAGGTCTACTGGGAGATCATGCGATTCTTAAACACAACCGAGACGACCTCGATGGGGCCGGGGGCCGGGCTGAATATTGGGAATTCGATTTACTTTGATATGCCGCAGGATCAATTCGCCTACTGGAATACGGACGATACAGGGCGGGCCATGGTTCAACAGTTAATCCGGAGTGGCCACATTGACTGCCTGCACTCCTATGGGGACCTAGCCACCACTCGCAGTCACGCGAAACGGGCACTGGACGAACTGACCCGGCATGACTGCCGGCTGGAGGTGTGGATGGACCATGCTGTCGCGCCAACCAATTTTGATCCCGGCATCATGTTCGGCCACGGCAACGAATCAGGCCACCCGGCATACCATGCCGACTTGACCCTGGACTACGGAATTCAGTATGTCTGGTGTGGGCGCGTCACGAGCGTGTTAGGTCAGGATATCCCTCCGCAGCTCGGAGGCATCCTCAAATGGAGCCATCCCTTGAGTTCGAGCCGAACGCTTCTCAAGGAAGTAACGAAACAGCAACTGGCCAAATTTGGGAATAAAAAATATGCAATGCATGGTCCCAATAACATGCTACGTCCGACGTCTCTGGGAGACAGGCGTCGGGTCTACGAATTTCTGCGTTGCAATCCCCATTGGGGCGGCGTCAGCTCTTGCGATCAGGGTCGATACATCGCCAGAGTACTGTCGCGAGACATGGTCACCCGACTAGTCCAGCGTGGCGGGACATGCATACTGTATACGCATTTGGGAAAAATCGACAATCCGGACGTTCCTTTTGATAGCCAGGCGGTCGCGGCATTTCGTCTGTTGGCAAGCGAACAGGAGGCCGGGAACCTCCTGCTAACGACCACTCGACGCATGCTAGGCTACTGTCGTGCTCTTAGGGCGAGTCGTTTCAGCACCGTCTGCAGCGACAATGGACTCACCATTGACATTCAAACCCAAGAAACAGGGAGTGAACTCGGGGACGTCACAGCGGCCGACTTACATGGCTTTACCTTCTACGTACCGGATGCCGAAGTCATTCACGTCACGGTCAACGGACGGAAGATAGCGTCTCTCAACCACAACAGGCCGGATGAGACAGGAAGGCCCAGCGTTTCACTCCCTTGGCCATTCTTGGAGTTCCCGGACATCGGAACCGACGCCTAGAACCCATGGACAAGCGATTTATTGGAGTCTATTGGTTTTTGAAAACCTGTCATGTCTGATACAATACGTACGCAAGAGCTTCCCCCAAGCGAAGACAAGGGACTGAAGGGCAAGCTGATAAAATTGCTTCTGCACTCTCTAGTAGATCTACATCTTGGCTTTTATCGACTAGGCGCTTTGCTGCACCGCGCAAACCCCCGACCAAAAGCGATGCGTCCTTTTGACCGGCACCTTCCATTCTCGCAATTGGATCATGAACCATTTGGGACCCATGGCCCTAAGCGGTCAATGCAAGAAGATTTGGATTGTATGTACCTATCCGATTCCTGAAACTGAAAAAGTTATATGGATATGCCCGCCCAGATGGATGCAAGCGACGCTGGGGGAAACGCCTTCGAGACTTCTGATCTATAGTTACGTCGCTATTCGACATCGACCCGACATTATCGGCGGGTTCCACTTGCTCATCAATGGATTGCAGGCGATGGCCCTAGCACGATTTCTGGGTCGCACATCTCTTTATATCAACGGTGGCGGTCCGAGGGAAACCCTTGGTGGCGGCTACCTCGGCAACGAGATATTTGGCATGCTCGGCAAACCCGACGATGCTTTGGAAAGAAAGCTACTCAAGGCAGTCAACCAGATCGACATTGTCGTCACGATGGGAAGAAAAGTGATTGAGTATTTGAGAAATGGAGGCGCCACTCACCCTCGTTTCGAGGTCGTTCCCGGAGGTATCGACGGCTCGCTCTATGAATCGCGTAACATTGAGAAAAAATATGATCTGATAACAGTCGGCCGAATGGGATATGTGAAGAGGTTCGATATTCTTCTTGAGTCCATTAAGGAGGCTAGCAAGCGGATGCCTTCTATTGCGTTGGCCATCGTCGGCGATGGTGAACTCGAAGAGGAACTTAAAGATCAGGCGGCCAGGCTTGGCATTTCGGGAAACGTTTCGTTTCCAGGATTTCAGACGAATGTCGTTTCTTGGCTGCACCAATCGCGGGTATTCGTGCTCACTTCGGACTCAGAGGGTTTATCGCTGGCACTGATGGAAGCAATGATGTGTGGCTTACCTGCCATTGTATCTGATGTCGGCGAATTAAGTGAACTCGTAAAGGACGATGAAAATGGCTTTCTGGTGGAAAGACGCCAACCCTGTCAATTTGCCCAGAAATTCGTGGAACTGCTAGGAAACAAACCTAAACTTGCCGCGTTTTCAGATGCGGCCACGAAGGCAGCTTCGCGCTGCGAAATAGGCCACATCGTCGAAAAGTGGAATACCATATTCAGCGCCTAACACCTGAAGTCCAGGAACGACTATCCCTTTAACATCCTTCGACGACCTTGAAATTTCATCTGATCCTCACACTAGACTATGAGCTGTTTGGAGACGGCAGTGGATGTATCGAGAACTGCATTCTCAAGCCTACAGCGAGCTGCCTGCAGACACTCGACGAATTCCAAGTTCCGTTAAGCTTTTTCGTGGACGCCACAGAATTTATATCCATTCGCGAAGCCTACTCAAGCACCGTTTACAGATCATACCCGAAGGTAGAGCGTCAACTCATCGAGGCCTGCCAATCGATTCACAACCTACAGTTGCATTTACATCCGCAATTCAAGGACGCAACCTTTAGCAATGATCGATGGTCCCTTGACTTGCGCAAATGGCGTATCGGCAATCTTTCGGAAGATGAAGTGACCGATTTGGTCGAAACGGGTCTGAAGTTCCTAAAGCCCCTGGCAGGCAGTACCGAGAAGGACAAAAACCTGAGGGTCTT
>JADFHU010000121.1 GCA_022567055.1 Planctomycetota bacterium | reverse complement strand
TCATAGCCGAAATCACGTTCGCCAAAACAGTCCCAGCGGCACATATCAAGGTGAAACTACCAACGGACCATTCCGCATAGTATACAGCGCAACGCTGGGGCCATACAAGAAAAACCCCTTTTTCGACGGCCACATAATAAAGTTTCACCGGTAACATTTAGTCATAGATCCTTAATATGTCTGTATTGATCGCGATTTTCGGATTGACGTCTGATCTACTGTGGACAGTGGACAGTGGATATGCTGTAACTAACTGTACAAGAGGAGGTTACATTGAAATTGCGACGGATTGTCGATCCCCAACATGAGCCGCTGCCAGACCCCACTGAAACTTCGGACTGCATCTGACATTCTCAGAATGACTTCTATTTACACCCTAGCGTGACTTTACAAGTTAGCTCAGGAGAATACTGATAAGTGCCTGTATGCCAATGTGTTACGACGCGATTAAGTGTATGACCTAGTCCTGACGGAATCGGCGGAGATCAAGGTGGTCATAGAGTGTTTTCTGAGTTTTTGTCAGGCGGCTGATGGAAGGAGACAGCTCGGGAGGTTGATTCTTGCCGCGCGGGTAAACGCTGATCGTTTCGCGGATTGCGCACAGGTTCTCCATCAGGGCCTCTGCGCTTATGTGGATGTGTTTGGCTGCCAGTTCTCTGCGCAATAGGCTGACCAAGGTGAGCGCTGCCACGCAATAGAACGCATGGACGCGGATCTTCTGATCGGTCCAATGGAAGCGAGGGTTCCAGCCGAGGAAGTGAGGGTTCTTCATCTCACGAAAAGCATGTTCGATATGGTACTGGGCTCGATAAGCGCAGACGATCTGTTCATCAGTCCATTTGTCGTTGTCAGTAAACAGAAGGGTTTTACCCAAGACCGTTTTGCTCAGTCGAGCGATGGCTGTCTGCTTGACTTGATATTGGAGGGTGGGAAAGCCCTCGGAGAGGCTGATGCGGGTGGTAATGATCTCGTTCATATATTCGCGGTGAAGGATTCTTTGAACTTTCTTCTCGGTGCCCTCCACCGTGGGCTTTCTGCCCTTGCGAAGCTTGCCGTTTGCCCACCGTTTCAGTTGTGTCTGCAGGGCCTGTAGTTCCTTCTTGCCCTTAAGGATGTTTCGCCCGATGCCCTGGAGTTGTCCGGCCAGGAGGTTTTCGTTGTAGGTCATCAGAACAGTCCTTTCTTCGGCAAATACTTGGCAGCAAGATCGGTAAGCCGTAACTTCTTCGAGGCCGCGAAGCGGGTGATATTTGTTTAACCGAACCTTCAGCAGATCAGGGCACTGATTCAACTTCAGTGAGCCGACAAAGTGCATATCGGTGTCAGCAAAGGCTTCGAAGTTGGCTTCGGAGTTATTGCCTTTATCGAATACCACGGTGATGTGGGGACAGGCTTCCGTCAGGTGCTTATAACGATTGACCAGTTCGTCGATGACAGATCCGAACTGGGTGGAGTCGGTGATATTACCCCCATAGACCATATGCAGTAGAGGCACATGAAAATCCGAGGAGGTCATCATCCCCAGGCTGACTTGCCTCAGATCATTGCGTTTCTGTTTGTTGTGTCCGCGTTTGGCAAGCTCCGATTCTGTTTTGGTGTTGATATAGGTGTAGAAATTTGTTGCGTCATACAGTAGGCAGTTCAAGTTGATCTGGAATTCATCAATCAACCTTGAGAGCAAATCGTTTTCGATCTTGATCAAGCTCTGGTGGTCCAGGCGGTCCATATGATTCCAAAAGGCTTGTGAGGATAATTGCCGGGCCTGAATCCCCATCAGCCGAGGGCCAATGGTCTGATCGAACCAGTCGCTGAGGACGGTTTTGCTGGTTGGATGGGAAGCACGGTTAATGGCAGCGACCAACATGTATTGCCCTACCGATGGCCCCTGGTTTCTCTTGGGAGCATGGCGGTCGATGATTTCAACTAACTGCAAGCGCTGAGCGATATCGAACAAAGCGCCAGTGGCACCAAGCTCCAGGATGCAGACTTCTTTGGCCCGGGGCATCTGCTTGGGGCCATGGGCGTTTTCGATCATTTTCTCGGCGGTGCCCAGATAATGGGTCTGAACGATCTTGGGTTTCCCGTTCACTCGCTTACAGACACGGGCATAGTAGTACTTGTGTCCATTGACAATTTTGCTTGTCAGGCTAGCCATTTAGGTCATACCATATATTGCGTGATCGAGCCATATTTAGGATATAACGCACAATATATGGTATGAAAGCCTACATGTCAACCGAAAAATGCGATTACTTTTAGGTCATACATAATGAGGGGATGAACAGACCTCCGCAAACCGGCAGAAAACGGCTGTTTGCAGGGGTTTCCGACGAAACGGGGTTGCAAAACGACCTCAAATCATGCGATAACTTGTAAAGTCACGCTAGGGGGAAGGTTATTCGCCGTATCCGCGATTAACGGCAAGAAGCTGGCGGAGTACAAACTGAACGCCGCCCCGGTCTGGGACGGCATCGCCATCGCAAACGGACAGGTGTACATCAGCTTGGCGGACGGCACGGTACAATGTCTAGGCCAATAGGCTTTTGTGGATCTTCATTTCTGCGCGATCCCTTAGCTTCCGTTGGGGTATCGAAAGGTGAGGTCTTTAATCGTTCCTGTGAAGGCGTTGGGTGTCTTGTAATCGCCGACAGGGCTGTTCAGATCGGCGCCGATCTGGATTGAATCAGACGGTTCCTGGTGCATCAGTTCCGCGGTCTTGGCCTTGGCGACGAGCTTCCTGTTTATCTTGAGAGTCATCTCTCCGCTAGCCTTCCAGGAGGCTTCGAAATCGATGGGTTCGGTGACCGACATCGGCGAGGTCACGGTTTCGCGACTGCCGCCGACACAGGCGGTGAACTTCAACGCTCCGCCCTCAAGATAGAGGCTGTATCCTTCGCGGTTTCCGCCGTGGGCGAAGATGACTCCGCTGGCGGATTCCGGCTGAATCGTGCCCTTGATCTGAAGCGATCGGCCGCCGGCAATTCTGGGGGCGCGAAACGACGGGAGATCGAGCCAGGCATTGCCATCGAATCGCATCGAGTGCGTATCGCCTTGCACACCGTGGTTGGCGAAACGCAGGAGTTGGTTGCTCGTGAGAACCGCGATCGTCGGGCCTGGTGCGGTGAGCGGCATTTTCGCTTCGAATACGAATCCCAGGTCGGCGGCCCATGCGGCGATCTTCGCGGCCATCGCGGCGGCGCGCTCCGCTTGGGTCGCGAGGAGGTTGATCCGCTCGCCGGGATCGGCTTCGAGGTCGAAGAGTTGCGCCCCGCTGCCGTCGGGATTGACGAGAAACTTCCATCGCCCTTCCCGCATGGCGAAGGTCGGGCTCTGATGTTCCGGTTTTCCGCCCTTGAGAATCGCGTGGGGATGGCCGTATTGCCAAAAGACCGGTTTAGCGCGAGACGACGGCCTTCCCAGCAGAACCCCGCTACGATCGATGCCGTCGAGATTGTCTTCAACAGGGACGCGGGCCAAGCGGCACATCGTCGGCGAGAGATCGATAGCGCTCACGACGCTCGTCGTGTCCTCGATCCCGGCGGGAATGGTCCCTTTCCAGCGCGCGATGAACGGCATGCGGATCCCGCCTTCGAAAAGCGACCACTTCCGGCCGTGGTAAGGTCCAGTAAAGCCGGCAGGTGGTCCTGTCAGGTACTT
Organism: Planctomycetota bacterium; assembly: GCA_022567055.1. GTDB lineage: Bacteria > Planctomycetota > Phycisphaerae > Sedimentisphaerales > Anaerobacaceae > JAIPFM01. The sequence continues at coordinate 7,149 of JADFHU010000121.1, read as the reverse complement.
CTTCGGCCAGTCCGTGGGGCCGTTGTCGCTCGTGAAAATGACGAGGGTCTTCTCACCGAGGCCGAGCCGGTCGATCTCATCAATGACACGGCCGATCTGGCGATCCAACTCTTCGAGGACCGCGAGGAAATCCTGCACGAAAGGGTCGTCCGAAACCGACGCGAATTTCTCAGCGCTGCCGGGGACAGGCTCGTGTTTGTCATGCACGTCGTTCGGGAAAAGCCGCACATAAAAGGGCCGATCCTTGTGTCGCCGAATGAAGTCGATGGTGCGGTCCGCCTGGATCTGGATGCGCTCCCAGCGCTTGCAGGGAGTAATCTTTCCGTGGCCGAGTTTCCGAGCTCTTTCTACGCCCCTGGGATTCGAAATGATCCGGTCGCCAAGTCCTTCGAAGGAAACCAACGATTCGTCAAAACCGTAGGCCTGAGGCAAAGGAGCGTCGTCGACATCGCGGCCACCGCCCATGTGCCATTTCCCGAAATGAGCCGTAGCATACCCCGCCGCCTGCAGCTTCTTCGCGGTGGTGGGCGCCGCCGGATCGAGGTAATCGGCCATGCCCCGGTTGGCGTTGCCGGCCCTGGTGTTCAGGTAGGAGTGAATCTTCCAGCGACCTTGGTATTGACCGGTGGTGACCGCGACTCGCGATGGCGAGCAGATCGGCGAGTTCACGTAGAAATTGGTCACCTTGATTCCCTCCTCCGCCAGTCGATCAATATTGGGCGTCTTCATGAGCGGATTGCCGAAGCACCCGGGGTCGGCGAATCCCATATCATCGACGAAGATAAACAGGATGTTCGGTTTCTCCTCTGACGGCTGTGCCGCCGGCAGGTCGACGCCCGCCGCCAGCGCCGAGGGCACGAATGAAAATGCCAATGCAAAGGGGGTCAGGGAAAAAAGTGTCAGTCTCACGGCTTTCTCCTATAACGGTCCCGAATGGGACAGATTCAACAGCTAATCTTGAAGCTCAGTGCTTTCTGGATCTTCGCTTTCAGGTGGTAAGTTTCCATCAGCTTTTCAGAGTGCCTATCAAAATGAATCGTAGCACCGAAAACGAGCGTTTCTGCGACTGGCAAGGAAGGCGAAGCAGGCCGTCCGAGGACGGTCGATGGAGCCTGACACCGTCCAGACGCAGAATAAGCCGTTTGAATGCAGAGTCATTTTGCGTAGGTGCTCTTAATAGAATACCTTCCCAACTCGCTTGATATGATCAATTAAACCCGAGTTGTAGTTTGCCGAGTGCGGAGGATTGCTTGGGATTCGTACTCATGCTGCCAAGCAGCCAGTTTTGCCACAAGGAAGCCGCTGTTTTCGCGATTGAGACCTGTCGTCCATAGCTCGGAGAGCGACGGATGAAGCGGCTGAAGCTGACGTGAAGATGAGATGAGACATGGATCATTTAATGATGCGCGTCCTCAGGCTCTTTCTCGGCCTCACGCCAGGATACCCCGTACGATCTCGCCGTGGACATCCGTCAGGCGGAAGTCACGCCCGGAGTAGCGGTAGGTGAGCTTCTCGTGGTCGAGCCCCAGTAGGTGCAGGATGGTGGCGTGGAGGTCGTGGATGTGCACGGGATTCTCGGTGACGTGCATTCCGAACGCGTCGGTCGTGCCGTAGGTGGTGCCAGGCTTGAGCCCGCCGCCGGCCAGCAGCATCGAGAAGGCGGTGTGGTGGTGGTCGCGTCCCGGTTTGGCGTTCTTTTTCTTTTTGTCGATCTGCGAGTAGGGCGTGCGCCCAAATTCCCCGCCCCAGATCACGAGCGTGTCCTCGAGGAGCCCACGCTCCTTGAGATCGGCAAGCAGCGCTGCACTGGCCCGGTCGGAGTCGGCACAGAGTTTGCGGTGCCGTTCGTCGTTGTCGGCATGGCTGTCCCAGGGCTGCTTGTTCTTGGAGTCGACGTAGTAGACTTGAATGAAGCGTACCCCGGACTCGGCGAGGCGGCGCGCCAGCAGGCACGATTGGCCGAAGACGGTGCGGCCATAGCGGTCCCGCACGGCGTCCGGCTCCCGCCCCACATCGAAAGCCTCCGCGGCCTCGGCCTGCATCGCATAGGCCAGCTCCATGCTCTTGATCTCGGTTTCCAGGTCCTTGTCCTGCTGGCGCAGGTTGGCGTGGAGTCGATTCAGGGCGCCCAGCAGATCGTACTGCGGCCGCTGCTCCGAGCGCTTGAGAGTTGGATGGCGCAGGTTGGCGATGAGTTTGTCGACCGCGAGTTGGTTGGTGTCCACAGCGGTGGCCTGGTGCTCACCGGGAAGGAAGCCGTTCGACCAGAGCTGCGGTCCCACCACCGGGCGGCCCGGCGCGATCGCGACGTAGGCGGGCAGGTTCTGATTCTCGGTGCCGAGCCCATAGGAAACCCATGATCCCATCGAAGGCCGGGTTGGCTGCGGGTTTCCCGAGTGCATGATGAGCAGTGCAGGCTCGTGATTGGGCTGATCGGTGCGCATCGAGCGCACCAGGCAAAGGTCGTCGGCGTGTTTGGCGAGGTTCGGGAAGAGTTCGCTCATCATCATTCCACACTCTCCGCGGGGGGCAAACTCGAAGGGCGAGGGCATGTAGCCGCTGCTGGCTTTCTTGCGCTCGGACTGCTCCTTAGGCGTTTCCCCGGCATGCTTCGCAAGGGCGGGCTTGGGATCGAAGGTGTCGACGTGGGATGGCCCTCCATTCATCATGAGGAAAATGACCCGCTTGGCCTTGGGTGAGAAGTGCGGGCCGTAACCGGACAATTCGGCGGCCGGGGCGGTCAGCATCCCGGCCTGGTTCAAGGCTCCGGCAAGTCCCAGCATACCGAAACCTCCTCCCATTCGTGTCAGCATTTCGCGGCGAGTCAAAAATGGGGAGGGGAGGATGGAGTCTTTCATGATGGTCACCCAGGATCAGTCGAGATAGAGCAATTCGTTGGAGGCGAGAAGAACTTGGCCATAATACTGCCAGCCGTTTTCGGGATCGGCCTTCAGGAAGTTGAGGGCGAGCTGCTCCTCTGTTGCGGTCGCGGCTCGGCCGTAGAGCAAGCGGCAGGCCCGCTGGATGCGAGCGGGGTCGGATTGCGGCGCCTCCCGATGAAGGCGCTCGGCGAAACGTTTCGCCTGGCGGACCATCAGCGGGTTGTTCATCGCGAAGAGCTTCTGCAGGGGGGTGGTCGATTTGTAGCGGCCCGGTGCGTGCATATTGGCATCCGGGTAGTCGAAAAGGGCCAGCATGGGGTCGAGTTTTAGGCGGCTGATCCGGGCGTAGACGGCGCGGCGGTTGGCATCGGGATCGCTGGCTTCGAACGACGGGCCGCCGATGCGTAGATCAAGATTTCCCGTCGCAGCGAAGATGGCGTCACGCCACATTTCCACCGAGAGCCGCCGCCGGTTGGCGCGGCTGTACAGTTTGTTGGCGGGGTCCTTTTTGGTCTTCGCGGCCGGGGCCTCGCAGCTTTGCCGGTAAGTCGAGGACAGGACCAGTTCCCTGGTCAGAGTCTTTACCGACCAGCCCTCGTCCATGAAGCGCACCGCGAGATCGTCTAGAAGTTCAGGATGGCTGGGGAGCGATCCGAGGGTCCCGAAATTGCTGGCGGTCGCTACCAGCGGGGTTCCGAACAGCTCCGCCCAGATGCGATTCACCAGCACCCGCGCGGTGAGCGGGTTGTCCCGGTTGGCGATCGCCTCGGCGAGTTCCCGCCGCCCACTGCCTTCCGCGAAGCGAAGCGCTTCCCCGTTTTGGTTGAGAAGCGCCAGGAATCCACGGGGCACGATCTCACCTGGATTCGCCGGATCCCCCCGGAGATGCACCGCGAGGTCATTCGGTTCGGGACGGTCCCGCACAATGTGCATGGCCTCCTCAGGGTTCTTCGCGGGGGTCGTCGCCCCACCCGTCGTCTCGAGCGGCCGATTGAACATCTCGGTCGATGCAAACACTCCGGCAAGTGCGTAGTAATCTTCCGTTGAGATCGGGTCGAACTTGTGATCGTGACAGCGGGCGCAGCTAACGGTGAGCCCGAGAAAACCCCTCGATACGGTGTCGACCCGGTCCTCCCACTCGTCCGCCATGACCCTCGGGTCCTTACGCCGGTAGTATTTTGGTCCCAGCCCGATGAAACCGAGGGCAGCGAGGTCGGACTCATCATCGGAATCCACGAGGTCCGCAGCCAGTTGCAGACGAACGAACTCGTCGAAGGGAAGGTCCCGGTTGAAGGCCCCGATCACCCAGTCGCGATAAAGGTAGGCGTTGGGATAGAAGAGGTCGGAATTCTTCCCTACAATGTGGGCCTGGTCCTCGGCGTACCGAGCCACATCGAGCCAGAGCCGGGCCCAGCGTTCGCCGAAATGCGGGCTGGCAAGCAACTGGTCAACAAGTTCCTCCGTCGCTGCGAAGGGGTCAGCGTCACAGGCCTTTTCGAACTTAGCCACCTCGGCGGGAGACGGTGGCAGACCGGTGAGATCGAAATTGAGCCGTCGGATAAGGCTGTGCGGAGCGGCCTGTGGGTTGGGCGTAAGCCCGGCTTCCTCGATGCGGGCCAGGATGAAGGAATCCACTGCGTTACTTCCCCACGTCCTGTCCTTCACGGGCGGGAAATCGTGGCGAATCGGTGCTTCAAACGACCAGTGCTCCGTCAGGGGCGAGTTTTCATCTGCGGTGGTGGAATACGGGAACAACAGCACCAGCGCTGCCCACAAGACTACCGACAGTTTGGTCCAGGGAGATTTTATCCTCATGTCCATCACTAAAATAACGGCAAAAGGTATCCGAATCTTCCGAGTAAAGAAGGGAAACCGGGTCGATTGACGCCCTTCACTCGGGTCCCTTCATCTTATTGCCTACAATGTAGATTAATAGTTTTAACAAATCAAGAATCTTAATTCTAGGAAGCCACTGGGCTCGGACCTCAGTAATCGTTTCCCTTTCAGAGTTTAACTCCCAACTTATATTTCTAACTTCTGCCCTTCCCGACCATAGTCATCCTCATGACGGTCCTGATCTTCGGCTCTCCACTCACCAAAGCTGACAACCAACATCCGAAAGGAAACGTCACCAGCCCAGAATCTGTGCCGCTGACCCGGTTCTATCATGAATTCATCGTGAACCTTAGGCCGGTGCATTTTGCCGTCTATCTCTAAGTAGGCGCCGTCATCAAGAAAATGAAATAATTCGTATCTTTCAGCATGAGAATGTAAGCTTGCACGATGGCCAGGATGAACGTGGGTGAGATCCACGCTGCATTTTTGGTTTCTGACAACCATGTGAATGTCTCCCCACGGTCGTTCTGACTTGATGGTTACTTTGCCTTGTCGTGGATCACTCATATTCATAATGGATAACGCACGTGGTGAGTCGCGACGCTCCGCGGCGTCGACTGAACCACGATGTCGGTGTTCCTATTTCAATTCATAGCCATATTTGCCAAACCATCTTTTCAGCTTTAGACATAGATCAACAATGTCTTTGGCCTTGATTGTATGTTCTTCTGGGGGCATCGGTGCAAAAGAAGGAGGAATACCATCAAACTTCAATCTCATTCTTATTGGATGCTGTCCAGAATCTCTTATCTGGATGGTGGATTTATATTCCAAAAAACCACCTGACTGAGGATGATAATATTTTGCATAGACTGTTGGTCGATCTTTGTAGATGATATTTGACTTAGCCATTGTTGATTACCGAACGCCGGGGCTTTGCGGCGAGGGAACCGAGTCCGCCAACAGCCCCTGGTTAAGCTTTTCATTTTCTTTGAGCAAATTTCAACAAATTATTGATTAATGCAACGGCCCTTTTATTCCTGGTTCTCTGACTTCTGCATAGTGACTATGATCATGCAATCGACTAGGGTCCGTAATTTCGGTTGCAAACATTTCATATGGAGAGACCTCAGTTCTTTCTTTGCAATGATCCCGATATTGTTCCCTTGCTTTACGAAAAGATTGCAGTTTGGAACCATTAAGAAAATTTTCGAATCGACGTCTTGCCTCATCGTGTTGATCAAAAAACTGTTTTAGGATGAGCCTATCGGTTTGATCTGTTTCCAGTTCTTTTAAAACAGGTATAAAGGCTTCGCGAAAAGAATCTGCAGCTTCATTAAAATCATTGATTTGCCTTTCCTCAGTGGCACGGCTCTTGGAAAGATAATGATCAATAAGTGCTTTTATAAGATAACCCAATACCGCTCCTGAGGAAAAAACTACGACATTGTTAAATTCAAACATTCTGAAGCTTATCCTTTTGTAATAGCAAAGGAGCATAACAAGTTATTATAGAGTTTCCTGATAACACCGGATATATTAATTCAAAATCTGGTTTTTGACAGCAGAATTGTAGGCAAATATACTGCTGCCTATCTCGATAACACCACAAGAGGAAGGGTGAATTGTGAATGGTGAAGAGTGCAACAGTTACGCATTGGCTTTTTTCTTTTTGATGATCGCGATCACGGCCACGTTCCATTCGATTGGCCGGCTGTTTCCCTGCCGCTACAGAGCAACCTCATCGTTGTTCCCTTCTTTGTCTCGTCGCGCGTCACGGCTTCGCCATTATCGGTCCTACGTACTCTTTGGCGACGACGATGTTGTCGAACCAGACTTTGCTGACATGGTCCTGCGGCGCTTTGGTGATGTACAGCAGCACCCAGAGGAAATTCAGCTTCAGCCGCTCGTCGCGCCGCCAGCGAAAGCCCTCAAAGGGCAAACCGCCGCGCGGGAACTGTAAGCGTTTGGGGCCGCTTTTCTCGCCGCTCCAGCGAACGCCTGCGCCGCCTTGGCCGGGCAGGAACTTGTCGTAAACCCACCTCCCTTTCGGAAAACCTTTGCCGAGATGGCTGGCCCGTTTGCCATCGATCCAGAGGGCCAACTCGCCGTTCGTGTCGCCGACGTCGTTCATCTTCATCATCAGTTCCATGCAGATCCACTTGCCGCGTTCGACCTTCAACTTGGGGTCGCGGATAAACGAGTTGCCCCACGTTTGTCCGCGCGGCGGGCTGCCGCGCATCTCCATCCAGTACGTGTAGTAGTCCCAGACCCAGGCGTCGCCATGCGGCTCCACGCCAGTGCTAAGGGAACGGCAAGAAATAACTTGGACTTTTGAATGCCCAATTGCACCCCATCTTTGATCGCTTCTCAATCGCGAAATCCGCGACGTAGGACAGCTACGCCTGTGGTTTCGCTCAATCGGGCGCGA
>JADFHU010000756.1 GCA_022567055.1 Planctomycetota bacterium | reverse complement strand
TGCAGCAATGACCGACGAGGGCAGTCTTCCCGACTTCCGGTCCGACCATCATGCCCGGACAGTCCATCAGGCTGATTACGGGAAGATCGAAGGCGTCACAAAGCTGGACAAATCGCGCACCCTTATCAGCTCCGTCGGAATCAATGGCGCCCGCGATGTGATGCGGATTATTGGCAATTACCCCAATGGGCTTCCCTTCGACACGTATAAAGGCCGTGATAACACCGATTCCGAATTTCTCTCGTATTTCGAGAACCGAATCTTTGTCTGCGATTGTGTCGATGATTTCCCGCATGTCATACAGGCGCATCCTGTTTTCGGGGACAATGTGGCGGAGTTTTCGTTGATCGTTCGCTTCCCATTCATCGATGGGCCCCTGAAAGTAGGAAAGATATTTTTTCGCCGTCTCAACTGCTGCTTCTTCATCCTTGACCAGGATATCCACAACTCCATTCGGAACCTGAAACGACATGGGGCCAAGTTCCTCAGGCGTATAGACTCCAAGGCCGCCACTTTCCACCATGGCGGGGCCACCCATCGCGATAGTCGACCCTTCAGTCGCGATGATGACATCGCAGCAGGCGAGAAGGGCCGTATTTCCCGCAAAGCAACGACCGTTGGTCACTCCAATTAACGGAATCCAGCCGCTTAGTTGAGAGAACTTTGTAAATGTGCGGGTGTCGAAGGCAACTCCCGGTCCAGTTCTATCGTCACCCGGACGGCCCCCTCCACCTTCTGTGAAGAAGACCAGCGGAATCTTGAATCGTTCGGCCAGGTCGAACATCCTGTCCTGTTTGTAGTGATTCCGTCCTCCCTGCGTCCCTGCAAGTACCGTATAGTCATATGAGATGACCATGGTGCGGGCACGATCAGGGGAGAAATACTTTCCGTTCACCGAGCCAATGCCTGCAACGAGTCCATCGGCTGGCGTATTTTTTCTAAGTTCTTCATCCGTCTGGCGCTGATGTTGACGGGCGACGACCAGTGGTCCGTATTCCTTGAAGGTTCCCTCATCCACCAGTTGAGCGATATTTTCCCTGGGCATTCTGAATCCGCGAGCGTACCGTTTAGCGACGGCCTCAGGCCTGTTCTCATCAAGCGTATATGCATGTCGTGCATAAGCCTCCGCAAGGTCTGGTCTGATGTAATCGAGATCAATCGCGTCCTCGGCTTCAATAATCGCTTCACCTAAGTCGGCTTCCTCAACAAATATCAGGGGATGGCCTTCGACGACTATGTCACCAGGTGCGACGTTGATTTTCTTGATTATTCCTGGGGTGTCAGCCTTGATGACATGCTCCATTTTCATGGCTTCCATAATCAAGAATTCTTGCCCAACACGTATTTCATCGCCTTCATCGACCGTGATTAGAACGATCGTGCCCTGAATGGGTGCCACTACCCCTACCGATCCGTCAGGCCCGATTAAACTTGGTGATTCATTTTCGGCTAGCTCTTCAGATGACTGTGCGTCTTTTACCTGACGGTCATAATCAAACAGAGCCAGTGGATTAGAGGTGTCCACCATCACCGGTGCTGTTCCTGTCAAGGGGCTTGCCTGCCGAGTCGAGCCGCTTGCGACCGGAGCGGCGGTACTTTCAACCCATCTCCTGGGGGTGGCCGAAGAATCGACCTGCGCGAGAGTTGCGATCTGCTCATCCACCCATCGCGTATGCACAGACCCATCAATGAAGTCCGGGTGATTGAGGACATTTTTCAGGAATGGGATATTGGTGCTGACTCCCTCTATTCGGAACTCAGAAAGCGCCCGCAAAGATCGCCGGACAGCTGTCTCGAACTTTGGCGAGGGGGAGTGGGTGATAACCTTGGCAAGCAGCGAATCAAAAGAAGGACTTGTGGTGTAGCCTGCGTAGCCAAATCCATCCGTCCGTACACCCGGGCCATTCGGAGCCTCGTACGACCTGAGGGTTCCTCCGGCGGGTTTGACTGTGCCATCTTCCATCATGGTTTCCATATTAATTCGGGTCTGAATCGCAAACCCACGTGGAACGCTGATGTTCGGGCTATCCAGGCCAATATCTGCGACCGAGGCGCCTTCCGCGAGTTGGATCTGTGCCTGCACGATATCCACGCCGGTAACCGCTTCTGTAACGGTGTGCTCAACTTGCAAACGGGCATTAGTCTCAATAAAGAAAAGGGTGCCTTCGCCATTGGCAGTGTTGGTGTTGACGAGAAACTCAAAGGTGCCAAGGTTCGAATAGTTAACACTCTTGGCGAGACGCTGTGCGGCATCGATAATATCTGCTCGGAGTAGTTCCGAGAGATTTGGTGCGGGCGCAATCTCCACGATCTTCTGATATCTACGTTGGACGCTGCATTCTCGCTCGCCGAGGTGCACGATCTCACCGTTCTTATCACCAAGAATCTGGACCTCAATGTGTCGCGCATGCTCAATGAGTTCCTCAACATACAACTCGCCATTTCCAAAGGCGCTGGTTGCCTCGGATTTGCATCGGTTGTAGGCCCTTTCGATGTCGGCTTCATCCGTCACAGCCCGCGAGCCGCGTCCACCACCACCCGCGACTGCCTTAATCATCATTCCAGCATTGCTGCCGAGCGAGGCATAGAATTCTTGGGCCTCTTCGAGCGATACGGATTTATCAATTCCTTTGAGTATGGGCACATCGGCATCAGCCGCTGCTGCTCGTGCCCGACCTTTGTCGCCAAAGAGTTCGAGGTGTTCGACATCGGGGCCAATAAATACGATCCCGCTTTCGGCACACTTTCTGGCAAATGCTGCATTCTCAGCAAGGAATCCATACCCTGGATGAATCGCATCACAGTTGCTCTC
>JADFHU010000120.1 GCA_022567055.1 Planctomycetota bacterium | reverse complement strand
CAGTCAATATGATGACCAGGTCGGAGTCGAATCAGAAATAGGCAGAGGGACTACATTCTGGTTTACTATTGCTGACAATTGTCCAGGAGAAGAAAATGCAGACGTTGAAGCCCATCTTGCTCTTAGAGGATGATGACCTAGATGCCATGATTCTGGCACGGGCACTTCGGACTTTGAACGTCCGTAATGAAATCATTCGTGCTGAAGACGGCGAGAAAGTATTAGGCTGTGTCGGAAAACTCGATCTGGCTTCGAGCGGCCCTTTTTCTTGTCGAGACTTATATGGGTCACTCAGTGCGCCGGGCTAAGCCGGCCGATCGTTGGAGGTGAAAATCCTCTGTTGGGAAGGGGTAGCGACCCACCGCAGCCTTCGAGTCGTGGACGTTGATTCGTAAGGATCAGGGTTAAGCGTTGTCTTGGCCCCACAAGACGCGAAGCTACAAAACAGCCCTTTTTCCGAATTCTTTCCCCACCACTATTCCGACTCAACCCCATAAAACATCATGTGCTGCCAGGGCAGTTCATCGTAGGACTTGGTCAGCTTAAAGCCGTTGGCCGACAGCTCCGCTTGGATCTGCTTGCGGGACATCTTGTGTAGCGGTTTGATGGGGACAGTGTCGTCCTCGGCGCGGAACTCCAGTAGAACCACCTGCCCGCCGGGCTTGAGGCTCTTGCGGATGGCGCCGAGCATGTGCACCGGGTGGCTGAATTCGTGATAGACATCTGCCAGCAGGACCAGATCGAGTGTGCCGACGGGGAGCAGGGGATCGTGGGGTTGGCCGAGCAGGGTGGTGACATTGTGGATGCCGGCCTCTGCGGCCCGCTCCTTGAGCATGTCCAGCATTTCCGGCTGGACATCGACCGCCAAGACGCGGCCGTGGGATTCTACTTCAGTCGCCATCATCAGGCTGTGGTAGCCGTTGCCGGCGCCCACGTCGCTGACGCTCTGTCCCGGCTTGAGACCGAGCGCCCTGATCATCTTGGCCGTGGATTCTTCTTGCTCTCGCTCCCCTCGCAGGAGCCAGGGGGCGCCGGCGTAGTGCATGGTGTCCGCGATCGTTCGGCCCAGGTAGCGTTTGAGGCCCAGAGGAAGGGCGGGTCTATCCAACTCCGATTCAATGGACGAGACCAGTTCGTCGGCGAGGGGCTTGACTCGGGATCGGTAATGACCGACCACTTGGCCGTCACGGCCGATCAGGAACTTTTCGAAGTTCCACTTGACCTGGCCGCCATGATCGGGGTTGCTCTTCTCCGAGGTCAGGTACTCGTAAAAGGGGTGCTTGCCGGACCCCTTGACCTGAATCTTTGACATCATGTCGAAGCTGACGCCGTAATTTGCCGTGCAGAACTGGCGGATCTCGGCGTGGGTGCCGGGTTCTTGCCGGCCAAAGTCGTTGGCGGGAAATCCGACGATCGCCAGCCCCCGCCCTTGATACTTCTCGTGGAGGGCCTGCAGATCCTTGTATTGGGGGGTATACCCACATTTACTGGCGACATTGACCGCCAGCATGACCTTGCCGAAATAGTCGGACAGGTGGACGTCCTTTCCTTCCAGTGTCTGCATTGCGAAATCAAGGGCGCCCGGGATCGCATAGACCCTGTCATGAGGGGTCTCTGGGTGACTTGCACTGGCCACTGGGACGAGTAGCAGGGACAACATCAGGACGGTCAGGGTGGGACGATTGGTGCTCATGGAGGTCTCCTTAGTGGTGGGTTCGAGGTCGGATTGAGTATTTGCCCATGACCTGTACTACTCTCCTTCGGCATGGAGGTTCAGGCGGGGATTTCGTGCACGACCTCTCCGTGGACGTCGGTGAGTCGGAAGTCTCGCCCCTGAAAGGCGTAGGTGAGCCATTGGTGGTCACAGCCCAGTAGTGCTAAAATGGTGGCCTGTAGATCGTGAATGTGCACGCGATCCTGCACGCCGTGGTAGCCGAGAGCGTCGGTTAGGCCATGGGTGTAGCTGGCCTTGACGCCGCCGCCGGCCATCCACAGGGTGAAGCACTCGCGATGATCGTCCCTAATCCTTGAGCTCACTGAGTCTCTTCTCGGCGCCTGAATTGCATTTCGAGCAGACCGTTCCCAGCAGCCGAGCCTGCGCACAACAGAGGTGGTCACACTTTTCGCCTTTCTGGTGTGCCTTGGAACAGCAGCTCCCGTCGTCAAAGAGGAGTGAGAGCACGTCGAGTCGTTTCTCCGGGGCGGGCAGGGCGGCCAGGGCCTGGCGTGCCGCGCTGAGCAGGACCTTTTCCGCACCGGGATTGCACTTGAGGCAGACCTGTCCCTCTTTGGCGGCGGCCTGACAGCAGGGGTGTTCGCAGGCCTTCTCCTCCTTGTGGGCCTTGCCGCAGCAACTCTCCTCGTCGAAGAAGCTCGCCAGGCTCAGCGGTCCCGCCTCTTCTTCCTCTTGGTGAAGCTCCGCCCCCAGGTTGATGTAGAGGTTTGGCAGGGCGGCCTTCAGTTTTGCCGCCCCCTCCGGGGTGACGGCGCTCTGCCACAGATAGAGATTCTTGAGGTTCGTGAGTCCCGTCAGGTGGTCCAGGCCGGCGTCCGTGACCTGGGTGCCATAGAGATTGAGATACTCCAGGTATTGGAGGTTTGATAGGTGGACCAATCCGGCATCACCCACCGGCGTGTTTTCCAGATGCAGGCGCGTGATATGGGGAAGGGTGGCCAGGTGCCTCAGGTCGTCGTCCTCAAGAGAGCGGCCCTTGAGGTTGACCCAGGTGATCTGCTCGGTCAGCTCCGCCAGATGGTTCCATACCTCCTCGTCGACCTCTCCTTCATAGAACTGAAAGTCCACTCGCACCAGGGGGTTGTCCTGTGCGATCTGCATGACCAGGCCATCCAGTGCCGCGATGGCGGCTTCCGGGCCAGGTGGGACGCTCTTGGCCAATTCCTCCAAGAGATTGGGCGGGGCCGAGCTGTCGGCCTCCGCTTCCTTTTCCGGCGTCGCGGCAAGCGCCGCATCGCCGAAGGGGGCGCCCTGTTCAATCCACTTGCGAATCAGCTCGATCTGCTCCTTGGAGAGCGGGTCTCCCTCGGCTGGCATGACATCGGGATCATCCGCCGGCAGATCGATTCGGTAGAAAAGCTCGCTGTCGTCCGGGTTACCCGGTTCGATGATGGGCGTCCCCCCACTGCCCTCCTTGAACCATTTGGCCGAATCGAGTCGCAGTTTGGACTTCTGCTTGTCGGGGCCGTGACATTCAATACAGGACGCCTTCATGATGGGCATGATCTTCTCTGTGAACAGATCTTCTCCCAGACCCGTTTGGGCGAAAAGAGCAGAGAGGAGGCAGGCGACGGTCAAGGTGGCTTGTTGGGACGGCATGCTTGAGAGGGTTTTTCGATGCATCGAATTCATCCTAGAATAGAATCATGATTGGAGTTATCACTGTCGAGTGCAAATGTAATAGTCGCAATAGCAGACAGTCTACCGGCGAATAGGGCCTGAATCAAGGGGAAAAGGGTGGCCGAGGGGCTTAGGTTCAGCCCGTCTGTGTGAGCCTGGGAGGAATATGCTACAATCCGCGTCCCTCTACGGGGCACAGGCCTTTTGTGGCCCCCACGGTGGAGAAATCCGTTTATGACAGCACCGTTAGGATGGCAAAATGCCAGATAATCAGAAGAAACTCGAGATCGTCGACGATGGGAAGACGCGATGTGGCTGGATGGGATCTGATCCCCCGATGATGCAGTATCACGACGAGGAATGGGGGGTTCCCGTCCATGAAGATCGCAAATGGTTCGAGTTCATGGTGCTGGACGCCTTTCAAGCCGGCCTCTCTTGGCGAACGGTGCTGCACAAGCGGGTCGCCTTTCGTGAGGTCTTTCACGATTTCGACCCCGAGCAGGTGGCTCGTATGTCAGATGGTGACATTCAGGCTGCCTGTGCGAACAAGGCGATTATTCGCAATCGTCTGAAGATCCAGGCGGCCATCAAGAACGCCGCGGTCTTTCTGGAGACGCAGGCCTGCCACGGCTCCTTTGACAGCTTCATCTGGTCCTTCACCGAAGGACAGGTCCAACAAAATGCGTGGACGACCCTGGCAGAGATCCCTGTCTCAACACACCTGTCGGACCGCGTCAGCCGATCGCTGAAGCAGGCGGGATTCTCCTTCGTGGGTTCGACGATCTGCTATGCCTTCCTGCAGTCGGCGGGCGTAGTGAACGATCATCTGGTGGACTGCTTTCGTTACGGGGAAGTACGGAGCGGATGAGGTTTTAGGTCTTTGGGTTTTTGGGTCGTTAGGTGCTCTTAGGCTCTTCATGGTGGAAAACACCTTCGTCTTTGACCGACCCACCGACCGACAGACCCATAGACCCATAGACCCATAGACCCAAAGACCTACGGACCCATAGACCCAAAGACCCCCTGACAGCGTCAACGACATTCTGGATTCGCTAACCTGATGGTGGTAACATACCTCCTTGACAGGCGACTATATTGCGGAGGTCGAGGGACGAGCAGGTACCCGCTGGGCCTCCCACGAGTGGCTATTGCAAAAGGATTCCCCTGGTGCAGGCAATCATTGAACTGGCCGGACTGAGTGTTCGCTTTGGAAAACGTGAGATTCTGAAGGATTTGACCATCGGTCTGTCCGGGCGAACCATCGGCCTCTTGGGACCCAATGGCGCCGGAAAGTCGACTCTGATTCAGACGCTGCTGGGCTTCTGTCCGGTGGCGGGGGGAACGGCCACGGTCTTGGGTCATGACATTCGGCGTCAGACCCGAGCGGTCCGAGCGCTGGTCGGCTACATGCCGGAGAACGACTCCTTCATCGCCAACATGAGCGCCGTCTCTTTCATCCGCATGATGGGGGAACTGTCGGGCCTCCCCGCTGACGCCGCCTTGGAACGGGCCCATGAGGTCCTCTTCTATGTGGGCCTCGGTGAGGCGCGCTACCGTACGCTGGGCACCTACTCGCTGGGCATGAAGCAGATGGCGAAATTCGCCCAGGCCCTGATCCACGGGCCGCGTTTGCTCATCCTCGATGAGCCGACCAACGGACTCGATCCCAGTGCGCGGCGGCGCATGGTTCGCTTGATTCGTGACATTCGCGCGTCGGGTCAGATTCATATTCTGCTCTCCTCTCATCTTTTGCGCGACGTCGAAGAGACCTGCGAAGAGGTGCTGATCCTCAAAGAGGGACAGATCGTTCACTATTCAGACCTGGTCCAGGAACACCAGAGCAACGAACGATTCGTTGAGATCGAGACCTCGGACACCGATGGGGGGCTGGCCAGGGCGCTGGTCGACTTGGGCTGCACCTGTACGGCGCAGGGCGCGGGGCGTTTGAAGATGGTTCTACCGGAATCCATTGAACTTCGGGATATCTTCCGAGTGGCGGCTGACTTGGATCTGCCCTTGCGGCGACTCAATTATCGGCGTGACACACTCGAAGACATCTTTCTGAAAGCCATGGAGGCTTAGGGTGGCGGTCTACAAACAGACTTACAAAGGATACGAGGGGAGGCGGACGGCGTCCTGGTCTCGCTTTCTTATTCTGACTCGCTATAGCTATGCGCGCCTGTTCCAATCCAAGTTCCCGGTCCTCTTCATGGCCGTGTGTCTCTTTTTTCCTGTCGCGTGTGCGATTTTCATTTATCTCTCCCACAACAGCCCCTTGCTCGATGCCTTACGCCTCCGTGCGGGAGCGATGCCGGAGGTGGACGGGCAGTTCTTCTACGTCTACTGCATGGTCCAGGGAACGATGGCGTTTCTCCTCACCACCCTGGTGGGGCCGAGCCTGATCGCCCCCGATCTCGCCAACGGGGCGATGTCACTCTACCTCAGCCGCCCCTTCTCGCGGGCCCAATACGTGGCCGGCAAGATGGCCGTCCTGCTCGTGCTGCTCTCTCTGATCACCTGGATTCCCGCGCTGCTGCTCTACCTGATCCAAGTTGGCTGTGTGGGATGGAGCTGGGCACAGAGCCACGCGTGGCTGGCGGGCTCCATCCTGGTGGGGCTGTGGGTCTGGATCCTGATCCTCTCACTCATCGCCCTGGCCCTTTCGGCCTGGGTGAAATGGAAGATCGCCGCGGGCGCGTTGATATTGGGTGTCTTCTTTGGTGGCGCCGGCTTCGGTGCCGCGATCAATGCCATCCTGCGTACCCACTACGGTTCGCTCATCGACCTGAGGCAGGTCATCCATACCATCTGGGCGGATCTCTTCCGGCACAGCCTCGTGGTGACCGACCTGTCTGTCAAAGAGGCCTGGCTGATGCTGGGCGTGAGTTGTTGTCTCTGTCTGTGGCTGCTCGCCAAGCGGATTCGGGCCTTCGAGGTGGTCAAATGAACCGTGACTCGATTGAGCTTGACAATGTATCGCGTTTTTACGGCGAGGTGCTGGGCGTCAACCGCGTGACACTCTCCTTGCCCCCCGGCATCACCAGCCTCGTGGGACCCAACGGCGCGGGCAAGACCACGCTCCTGAATCTGATGACCGGTCTGGTGCGCCCGACGCGCGGACGCGTGCATGTGTTGGGCATCTCGCCCTCACAGCCCCACAAACTCTTCCGACGTGTCGGCTACTCGACTCAGTTCGACGCCTTTCCCAAAGGCCTGACGGGATATCAGTTTATCTACTCCTTTCTGCGGCTCTTTGGTACGCCCTCCGCCGAGTGCAAGCGACTCACCGCCCTGGCCATTGAGCAGGCCGGCCTAGTGGACGCCGCCGACCGCAAGGTGGCCGCCTATAGCAAGGGCATGCGACAGCGCATCCGACTGGCTCAGGCGATCGCCCACGATCCACGCGTCTTGATTCTCGACGAACCCTTAAATGGCCTAGATCCCCTGGTACGCGTGGAAACGATAGCGCTCTTTCGACAGTATGGCGCCGAGGGCCGTCATGTCATCGTCTCCAGTCACGTCCTGCACGAGGTCGACATGATTTCCGACCAGGTCGTCCTGATGAGTGGCGGTTACGTGGTAGCGGAAGGACAGATTCAGGATGTGCGCCAGGAAATTCACGAGCGACCCATGCAGATCCTGATCCACTGCAAACAGCCGAGTCTGTTGGCGTCCAGGGCCTTTGAGCAGGACCACGTGGTCGAGGCCCAGCTCTTGCCGGAAGAAAGTGCAGTCCTCATCAAAACCCGCGACCCCGACGGCTTTCACCGGATGCTCAACCGTCTCGTCGTCAAGGGCATGGAGATCGAAGGGGTGACACCCGCCGACGACGATGTGAACTCGGTCTATCAATACCTGATCGGTGGCGAGGAGGTGACCTCATGATGGGGCAGTTTTTAGCCCAGATCGTGGCGGTGATGCGCTTGGAGATGAAAAAGACCTTTCTGGCGCGACGGGGTCTGTGGGTGTATTTCCTCGCCTTTGCTCCGGCGCTCCTGTTTTTGGCCCACTCCCTCCATGCCCCCTACGAACAGCGCCGGTTGGAGCGTGTGGCGGCGGCGAATCCGGTCTCGCCGCGGGCGCTGGATGCCATTTCCGTGGGACTGAGCCGTGACGAAGTCGTGGAACGGCTCGGTCAACCCTACCGGCAGCGGAGTGGGCGTCGCCAAGGCTCAGACGGCCAGCGACACCCGTTCTCCCGATACGACTACACGGATGGCCGCCGCAGTGTCACCTTCCAGTTTTCGGACGGGGAACTCATCGGGATTGCGCGTGAGGACATTGACACCCTGCCCATCAGTCAGCTCATATTTGCCACGAGTTTTCAATTCTATTTCTTGCGCTTGGCCATCTTCTTCGGCTGTGTGGGTATCTTCGTCAATCTGTTCCGCGGTGAGATGCTCGACCAGAGCCTGCACTTCTATCTCTTGACGCCGCTACGACGGGAAACCCTGCTGATCGGGAAGTACCTCGCCGGACTCTTGGCGACCGTGGTCATCTTTACCTCCAGCACGGCATTGCAGTGGTTGGCCATGCTCTGGCAATTCGAGTGGAGTACCATCACTCGCTTTCTGGAGGGCCCGGGATGGGGCCAGTTCGGGGCCTACCTGGGTGTTACGGCCCTCGCCTGTGTTGGCTATGGCAGTATCTTCCTGGTCGTGGGACTGCTCTTTCGCAATCCCATCGTCCCGGCGGCGGTGGTGCTGCTTTTGGAAAGCGCGAATCCCTTTCTTCCACCCGCCCTGAAGAAGATCAGCATGATTTTCTATCTCCAGTCGATTTGTCCCGTCCCGGCCATGCCCGATCGAAACATGCCACCCATGATCGGTCTCCTGATCGCACCCACGGAACCGGCCTCGGTGGTGACATCCTTGATCTGCATCGCCCTCTTGACGGGTCTCGTGCTCATGGCCGCCGCCTACTTGGCCCGCCGACTCGAAATCAACTACAGTACGGATTGAACTGCCAGTGATCAGTAATCAGTAATCAGTAATCAGTGATCAGTGGCTGGTGGCTGGTGGTCATCAGTCTGAGCCTCAAAGCCATTACTGATTACCGATTACTGACAAGCGCGGTAGTGATGCATGAAGATTCCGGCCGCAATCGCCACGTTTAGGCTGTCCGCTCCGAGGTCCATGGGAATGGTCACTAGCTGATCTGCCACGGCTTGCCACTGATCCGACAGGCCATGGGCCTCCGAGCCCATGAGCAAGCCCACTTTTTTAGGCGGCACCATTGATGTCAGGGGTGTGGCGCTGCCGTCGATGACCGTGGCGTGGAACTCAAAGCCATGGGTGTCTCGTAGTCGTTCCAAATCGTCTTCGAGCCGCTCGGAGCGGCTGATCTCGAGCTGGAACACCGCGCCCATCGAGGTGCGTATCGCCCGCCGGGACCAGGGATCGCAGCAGGCCGGACCGAGCAGTACGTGCTGAAAGCCCAAGCCGGCGGCTGTACGGAGAATGCTGCCCAGGTTTTCGACATCGTTTATCTCAGGGCAGATGAGAAGTCTGTGAATCCGATCGATATCATCCCAGGCCTTCTCAAAGGGCACCAGCGCCGGCCGGTGTCCCAGCCCCAGCACGCCCCGGTGAAACTGAAATCCTACGATGGAGGAGAGGACCTCTTTCGAAGCCTGGTAAACGGGGATGCCAGCCGGGATATCCCACGGACCCGAGGCGAAACATGCCTCGGTCATGAGAATTGAATGCGTCTTGATCTCTGAGGGTAGCAGACGTCGGACCAAATGCCGGCCTTCCACGACGAACAGACCCTGCTCCTGTGCCAGTCTCTTGTCCTTTAGTTCACGATAGGGCGTGATTCGTGCATCGTTCAGCTCGGTGATGGGTTCAGGCTTCATGGGCTTGTGATTCTAGGCTCTGTTTAGAACGCCTATGTTATCCGTGGATCGACTTGGGTGCTCTGATAAAGCCGAAATTCGGAGCGGAAGTTCTGTTGCTTTTCCTTGTCTTGCCGCTACTATCGCAGCATATGGAAAATGAAAGCGGAACTTTCCACTTTGTGCCCTGTAATATACCAAAGTATATGGATAATCCGCCCACGGCATGCGGGCACACAATGTAAAAGTGTACATGTCATGAAACTGTTAGCCACCTGATTTCCATTTTCTATGTTCAGATTCCTTCACGCTGCTGATCCTCATCTGGACAGTCCGCTCCAAGGGCTGGAAGCGTACGAAGGCGCGCCGGTAGACGTGCTGTGGGGCGCGACCCGACGCGCCTTCGAGAATCTGGTCCAACTCGCCATCGACGAGCAGGTTGACTTTCTGGTGATCGCTGGGGACCTCTATGATGGCGATTGGAAACATTATGGCACAGGTCTGTTTTTCCACGGACAGATGATTCGGCTAAAGGACGGGGGAATTCCGGTTTACCTGATTGCGGGAAATCATGACGCGGCGTCTGTAATCTCCAAGAAGCTGACTTTGCCGGACAACGTCCATGTCTTTTCGACGCGTGCGGTGGAATCGATGGAGGTGTACGGACTTCCCGTGGTGATTCATGGTCGGGGGTTTCCGCAGCGTGCGGTTCCGGAGAATCTGGCGAGCGATTATCCAGCGGCGGTCCCGGGCATGTTCAACTTGGGACTTCTTCATACGAGTCTCACCGGACGTCCGGGTCATGACACCTATGCGCCCTGCTCTGAGCAGGATCTGCGCGACAAAGGCTATGGCTACTGGGCCCTGGGTCACGTTCATCAACCCGAGGTCATCAGCGAAGACCCGTGGATCGTGTTCGCCGGCAACTGTCAGGGGCGACATGCGCGGGAGGCGGGGCCGCGCGGATGCCGCCTGGTTGCAGTGAATGATTCCTTGGACGTCGAAAGTGTGGACTGGCGTGGGCTGGATGTCGTGCGTTGGCGGGCGTTGACGGTAGATCTCACCGGGGCGACGAAGGAAACCGAGGCGCTCAAGCGCATCCGTGGGTCGCTATCCGACGCCGTGGGTGAGGCTGAGGGGAGACTGGTGGCCGCCAGGATCCATTTGACCGGGGCGACCGCTTTACACGGCGTTTTTCATCGGGATGCCGAGCGTTTCAGAGCTGAGGTTCTGGCCCTTGCCCAGGATTTTGGCGAAGGGACCATTTGGATTGAGCGGATCAAGATAGCGACGTCACCGGTTTATGACCTCAGCCAATTGGCCCAGCGTGATGCCCTCACGAAGATCGTGTTGGAAACGCTTGAGGAGGCGACCCAAGGCCTTGAGGCCTTGCCAGACGACATTGCCGATATGCTCAGCGTTTTGCCTCCCGCGGTCCGGACAGAATTAGATAGCGAGTGGGACCCCGAGCAGCGTGCCGGTGTGATAGAGGAAGTCCGTGCGATCGTGCTGGCGGCGCTCGAACAGAGAGGCGGGGACGTCGAATGAGGTTCCAGCGCTTGCACGTCCCGGCCTTTGGTCCATTCACGAATTTTTTTTTTTAATGTTCTGGCGACATCTTTGATCTACACGTGATC
>JADFHU010000755.1 GCA_022567055.1 Planctomycetota bacterium | reverse complement strand
GTGCCGGGGTTTATCGCAACCCCTACTTGATGACCCCCATCCTTAATCCGGGTAACGGTGCGATGCAGGTGGCGGCAAGCCTCGGCGTGGACGATTATCTGGTCGGTAGGCGCCTTCATAAAGCTGGGCAAAAGGTTGTCCGGCTCCAGTACCATCAAGTGGATGTTCAGGGGCAGGTGAGTGGCCTGGCGAATAGCGTCCACCACCACCTCGCCGAAGGATATGTTGGGGACGAAATGGCCGTCCATGATGTCCAGATGGACGATGCTCAGGCCCGCGGCTTCGACGACATCGATCTCCTCCGCGAGTCTCGCGAAATTGGCACTCAGAATAGAGGGAACGATCTGAATAGAACCCGGTTCCGGTAGTCGCACGAAGTCACTCCTTTTCATCCAAGATGTCGAGACATTTGAAGCGTTTCCCTTCGAGCAGCTCGAGGGAAGCGCCTCCCCCTGTCGAGATATGGCTGACTTGGTCGGCCAGCCCCATCTGCTTGAGGGCGCTCGCGCTGTCGCCGCCCCCCACGATGGTCCGGGCGCCGCTGGCCGTCGCTTGAGCCACGGCCTGGGCCACCGCCTTAGTCCCCGCGTCGAAGGGTTCAAGTTCGAACACGCCCATGGGTCCATTCCACACGATCGTCCTGGCGGCTTGCAATTTCTCGGCGAACAGAACTCGGCTTTCAGGACCGATGTCGAGGCCTTCCCAGCCCGCATCGAAGTGGCCGGACACGACACGATGTTCGGCATGCGCCTTGAAGTCCTGGGCGATGACCGTGTCTACCGGCAGCAACACTTCACAGCCGGCTTCCCTGGCCTTTTCCAGCAGCCCGTTGGCCTGCCCAACGAACGCTTCTTCACAGAGACTCTTACCGATGGAGCGGCCCTGGGCCTTGAAGAAGGTGTAGGCCATGCCCCCGCCGATGATAATCGAGTCCACTTTGTCCAGGAGGTTTTCTATCACTCGAATCTTACCGGACACCTTGGCGCCCCCGAGGACCGCGACAAAGGGTCTTTCAGGATGGGCAATCGTGTCCGACAGAAACTTGATCTCTTTCTCTAGCAGCAATCCGGCGACACGCGGCTTACCCGCCATCATCTGCGGAACCGTGAACATCGAGGCGTGGTCGCGGTGCGCCGTGCCGAAGGCCTCGCAGACATACGCGTCGGCCAGCGCTGCGATGTCCCGGGCGAATGCGTCCTTGGCGCGCCGGAGTTGATCGTCTGCGGCAGCCTCTCTGTCCTTTATGGTTTCCTGCTTATGAAAACGGAGGTTCTCCAGCAGCAGGACATCGCCTTTCTGCAGTGCCGACGCCTTCTCACGGACGTCCGGGCCGACACAGTCCGAAGCGAAGACCACTTCCTGGCCTAGAAGATCGGACAGCCTCCGGGCCACGGGGGTCAGTGACATGGCCACCTTTCGCTCGCCCTGGGGCCGGCCCAAATGGCTCATCAGGATCAAGCTTCCCCCGCCATCGAGGACGGTCCTTATGGAAGGCAGCGCCTTGAGGATGCGGTCGTCACTGGTAATCGCACCCGTGTCGTCCAGAGGCACATTGAAGTCGCAGCGCATCAAGACCTTCTTGCCCGTGACATCAATGTCGGCAACTGTCATTTTGGCCATCGAAAAACACCTACTCAGGAAATGTTGCCGGCATGCTACAGTTTGGCGAGCTTCTCCATGATGTCGACGGTGCGATTGGAATAACCCCACTCGTTGTCATACCAGCTAACGACCTTCACCGTCTTGCCCTGGACCATGGTGCAGAGGGAGTCAAAAATACTGGAGGCCGGATTGCCGATGACGTCGCTACTGACAATGGGCTCGTCGCAGTATTCCAGGATACCCTTGAGACCCCCGTCGGCGGCCGCCTTGATGGCGGCATTCACTTCTTCTACCGTCACTTCCCTCTTGAGGTCCGCCACCAGATCAACGCAGCTACCGGTGATGACCGGCACGCGCAAGGCATAGCCATCGAGCTTGCCGTTGAGTTCGGGGATCACCTTGCCAACTGCCTTGGCCGCTCCGGTGGTGGTGGGAATGATGTTCTGGGCGGCGGCGCGGGCCCGTCGCATGTCGGAGTGAATCTGGTCGCAGACATTCTGGTCGTTGGTGTAGCCATGAATGGTCACCATCAACCCCTTCTCGATGCCGAACGCGTCGTGTAGTGCCTTGGCCAGCGGCGCCAGACAGTTCGTCGTGCAACTGGCATTGGAGATGGACTGGGTTGCGGCGCTGATGGTGTCGTCATTCACGCCCAGCACGACCGTCGCATCAATCGCGTCCTTGGCCGGCACGGTCAGGATCACATGCTTGGCGCCCGCCTTGATGTGGTCGCCATACCCACCGCGGTCGCTCTCCTTAGAAGTGAATAGACCCGTCGATTCGACCACGGTGCTCACGCCCAACGCCTGCCACGGTAGCTCGGCGGGATTGCGAATGGCCGTCACCTTGATGGTGCTGCCGTTGATCACCAGCCCATCGGCCGTGGCCTCAATGGACCCGTCAAACCGCCCCATGACCGTGTCATATTTGAAAAGGTGCGCGAGGTCCTTGGGACTGGCCAGATCGTTGATGGCAACGAGTTCGAGTTCGCCCTTTCGCTCAAACAAAACCCTTGCCACCGCCCTGCCAATGCGGCCAAACCCGTTGATCGCAACCTTTGTTGACATATCTATCTCCTTTTCTTGAGAGTGTGAGTGCTAGAGTGCCTATCAAAATGAATCGCAGCACCGAAAACGAGCGTTTCTGCGACTGGCAAGGAAGGCGAAGCAGGCCGTCCGAGGACGGTCGATGGAGCCTGACGCCGTCCAGACGCAGAATAAGC
>JADFHU010000754.1 GCA_022567055.1 Planctomycetota bacterium | reverse complement strand
ACGGTTCACAGTTGAAGGAAAAACTGATTCAAGGCTTCGAACCGTGAACCAAAAACTCTAATTCGGTATGTGGTTTACGACTTCAGAAGCATCGTGAATCCTGATGAACTGTTACCTAGAATTGAACCATGCCGCAAAAGGAGATGCAGATGCCGCCAAGAAAGCCGACCACAAACACCCAGAAGCTCAGCATGAAACACACCAAACGCGAGTTGCTGGACGCTTATCAGAAATTGGTCAAGCAGTTGCAAGGCCTGGGTGGCGCCCCTAAGCGCAGAGAGAAGACCAAGAAAGACGAGCAGGCCCTGGGCCAGGCGATGACCCTCTCTGTTGACGAGGTTCTTCAGAATGCCACTGACTTGAGACTGGAACTGCAGACCCTCTTCACGAAACTGGCCAATCGAATCACTGGTGAGCTGGGCAAATTCGAGCAGATCCAACTCGCCGTGGAGATCAGGGAGCGAGAACTTCAGGAGCGCTTCAGCATAGAGACCTGTGCCAGCACGCTCGCTAGCCTGGAAGAGACACATCGCCAACAGCAAGAGCAGTTCGCGGCGGAGATGGAGGCTCTGCGTCTCGCATGGGAACAAGAACAGGCAAGGCATGCCGCCGAGGTCGAGGAAGGACAGACCCGAGAAGAGAGAGAACGCGCCCGGCAAGAGGAGGCGTTCCAATACACATTCAAACGGGAGCAGCAAATAGCACGAGACGCGTTCAAGGACAAAATGGCCCGTCTTTTGGCGGAGAAAGAGGCGATAGAGGAGGCACTCGGCCAGAGAGAAGCGGCCATGGCTGCACGCGAAGAAGAGATTAAGGCCATGGAAAAACAGATCAAGGGCATTCCCCAGACCCTCGAGCGTGCGGTTGAACAGGCCGTAAAAGAGAAAACCAGAGCGGTCCAGCAGACGGCGGACCACGAGAAAGGGCTCCTCCAGAATCAGCACCGGGGGGAAAAGAGCGTACTCAACGCGAAGGTAAAGACCCTGGAGGCCCGCGTCAAAGAACTGAATGCCCGACTCAAACGGGTGAGCGTTCAGCGTGACCTGGCGCAGGAGCACCTTCAGACCATCGCCTTACGCGGAATCGACGAGCCGGCGGCCCACAGAAAGACGCCGGATTCCCCTGTCCCGTCATCGACCCCCAAGGAACGAACCGGCAAAAAAAGCGTGATTCCGCCCTTGAGTTACCAAGGCAAGCGCGAATACGACGCATGAATCCGCAGTTGTCCTAGCCGCCGGCTGCGGCGAAGGCGGCATCCCAATCCTTCCACACCGATTCGAAGCCCTGTGAACGTATCATGGCTGCCACTTCCCCGGCAGGGCGCTGGTCATCGATCGAAAACTGCTCAAGAGAGGGAATCTCTTCTCCATAGCCACCCGGACTGGTCTTACTCCCCGCGCTCATCTTCGTGACGCCCAGTTTGACCAGGGCATCGCGGAGCGCCGCAGGTTCTCGCGTGGACAACACCAGTCCGGCGTCGGCGAAGCACAGACGCAAGGCCAACATCATCTGTACCAGATCCCTATCGCCCAGCACATGCTGGAACTGCTGACTCTCCACGTCCTGGGCAGGACGCAGTCGGGGGAAAGAGAAGGAGATTTGGGACCGGCAGAAGTGTTTCATCAGGAAGGCACCATGTTCTGCCAAGGCCAGGGTCTCCTCCCGCCAGTTGGCCAGTCCCAACAAGACGCCCAGGCCGATGCGTCGCATGCCTGTAGCCGCGATCTCTTCGGGCCCTCGGATCCGCCGGTCGTAGTCCGCCTTGGGACCCGCCAGATGATATTGACCATAGACGGCTCGATCGTAGCTCTCCTGATAGAAGGTCACACCCTCTATGCCGGCGGCAAAGAGCCGGCCATACTCGTCCTGCCTGAGCTGCTGGATTTCGATGGAGAGAGAACTGAATCGATCGCGCAGACGAGCGGCCAGTTCCACCAGATAGGGCGTATTCACGGCGTGGCGATCCTCACTGCTCACCAGCAGCAGATCGGAAAACCCCTCGGCAGCCACAATATCGGCCTCGGCCACGGCTTCGTCGACCGAGAGCCGCTTACGTTCCGTCTTGCTCTCAGAGCTAAATCCACAGTAGGTGCAGATATTACAGCAGTGACTGGAGAGATAGAGCGGTGCGAACAGGGAGATCGTCTTGCCGAAGCGCTGGATGGTCAAGTGACGAGACTGTTGCGCCATGGCTTCAAGATAGGCTTGGGCCGCCGGCGAGACCAAGATCAGCAGGCGATCGAGCGAGTAGCGCCCCGGCGGCCTCGCCAATTCACCTTCGACATCCTGGGGCGTGACATCGGCCATGCGGCCGGCCCACCGACCGTCTGTTCCATCGAGCCTGAGTTCCTCTAGGATGGGCAAAAATGAGCGATTCATGTTGTTTGTCGTCTTTCGTCGTCCTTGGCTTGCAGAGGGTTGGTGACTATTTCGTGTCCACCGGCGATGTCTCACCGAGAAACCCCGTCAGCGGGCTCGATGCCGCCGCATTTTGTCCGGGGCCTCGAGCCCCCGCGCAAAATCCTCGACGTCCCGCCTCGACGGCCAGCTTGAACGCCACCGCCATCCCCACTGGATCCTCGGCCGTGGCAATGCCCGTGTTGACCAGTACGGCGTCGGCGCCCATCTCCATCGCATCGGCCGCGTGCGAAGGGAGACCCAAGCCCGCGTCCACGACCACCGGGACCGTGGATTGCTCGATGATGATGCCAATCGCATCGCGGGTCTTCAATCCCTGGTTCGAGCCAATCGGACTGGCCAGGGGCATCACCGTTGCCGCGCCACATTCCTCCAGATGGCGGGCCAGCACGGGATCGGCATTGATGTAGGG
>JADFHU010000753.1 GCA_022567055.1 Planctomycetota bacterium | reverse complement strand
GGTTCTGGTTGTGGAAGACGAGAGCATTCTGGCCCTTGATATTCAGGGATACCTGCAAAGCTTGGGATATAAAGTGGCTGCTGTTACCGACAAAGGCGAGATAGCCGTCAAGCTCGCGAAGAAACACCAGCCAGATTTGGTGCTCATGGATATCCGCCTGAAAGGTGAAATGGATGGCATTGACGCCGGCGAACAGATCTGGCAAACGCTCCGAATCCCTATCATCTATCTAACCGCTTACGCAGAAAAAGCCACCCTGGAACGCGCAAAAAAGACCATGCCCTATGCATACATTCTCAAACCCTTTGACAGCAGAGATATTCAGACCGCGGTAGAGATAGCATTGAGCAAACATGCGGAGGAGATGCAGGTTCGTGAAAAGCGGGATTGGCTGAACAAAGTTCTGATGAGCCTGGGGGATGCGGTGATCACGGCTGACCTTAACGCCGAAATAACCTATCTCAACCCAAAGGCCGAGGAGGTCACAGGCTGGAACCCACCCGCCGGCTCGCCCAAAGTCTGCCGGTCACACACACTCCCTCCGAGAAGCACCAAATCACGGCCGATTTTGTGTGCCACCAGTGTGCCAACTCAGCCAAACAGGGCAGAACAGGGAAATACTGAGCAGAAGAACAACCTCACGTAAGTGTCAACGGAGAATACACTTACGGCACTGAGCCAAACTCAGCCGAACTCAGGAAAACACCCCGAATTATGAATGGGGTTCAGGGGGTCGCCGGTTCGAGCCGAGCGTCACAGAGCCCTCGAAGACCCATACGTCCTCCGCGAGACGAGCGAGGATCGCCGAAGGCGACCGGAGCTCAATCCGGCCGTCCCGACTGAGGATAAGGTCTACTCCCTCAGGGCTTTGGATGCTCTGGGGGAGTTTCCTTGTTTTGGGGGGTCCACGACGTAGCTCCACGACGTTGGTCGCGAAAAATTCCATGTCCTTGCGGATTCTCGGCAAGCCGTTGTATAAGAGCATGGCAACAATCCTTGATCGTTGTACCGGTGGTATGGCAAAAGGCGCAGGAGGTGCTGAATGGAGATTCCCTCAGACTCTGACGTCACGCGGAGCGTGCGGGCGGAGCTCGAGCTGAAGTTGGCCCGCCATGCTGACGCGCATGTTCACCAAGATCTTGAGACGGCGTTGGACCTTTACACCGAGGACGCCATAGTCAGACCTGCTAACATGGATCCGGTCCATGGGCATGTCGGTCTCCGTCAATTTTTTGCCAATTGGTGGGCGGCGATGGAGGTGGAGAGCGCCGAGTACACGACTCTGGAGCTCGACATTCATGGCGGGAGTGCCTATCAGATTGGCACGTACACAGGGGTTCAGCGGCTTCAGGGCGAGAGTGTGGGAATCCATGATCGAGGGAGCTTCATGATCGTCTGGAAGCTTCAGGGCGACGACTCCTGGAAATACCATCGCGGCATATTCAACAGCAGTCTTCCGGCAACTGAGACGATTACGAGCAAAGACGATCAGATAGAATAAATCTTACCCTCAAGATAGAACAGGCGCGAAGATGCCCATGAAGTAGACGGTTCGTAATCGTGACGGGCACCACCGGTTTTTGAAGTTTGGGTCGGTCGCTGATGCCCACAACACGGTCTGCAGCTTGTTACCGGTCCGTTAGATGTCCCATGACCAGATGGCTACACCATATAAGCCGGTCAAGCGATCAGTCAATCAGACTGACACGCTCTCCTTTTCCGTTTATAATGGGTGCAATCCGTATGTCCGGCGAGTTCATGAGTGGTTCTCGGAGAGCGAGTGATCCCAGTCGCTTGCACGTGAAAAGTCATCATTGCCAATCTTTTTGTAAATAATACTTGACAGTATGTAAACACACCATTACCTTGTGAGTAAATCAACCTTTACATAATGACAAGGACAATAGACCTATGAAAAAACTAGCGATCGAATCGGGCGATTTCACTGCCCGATTTGTAAAAAACAATATTCGGCTACTTGGCTGGGTATTCGCATGGGTCGCGACGATGGTATTCGCTGACAAAGCCGAGTTATACCAATGGTATTCTTCCGATTTTATATCGATCGTCGCTATCGTGATCAATGCGGGAATAGGAATTGGCATGATCGTGACGTATGTGCGATTCTTGAAAGAGTCGGATGAATTGCAGAGAAAAATTCAACTTGATGCACTGGCCTTAGCAATGGGCATTGGATTAGTCGGCAGCTTCACCTATTCACTATTGGTAACAGCGAAATTCATAATTGATGCAGAAATCTCAGACATCATTTTGCTCATGGTCCTTACATACATAGTCGGAATTATAGTTGGACAGGTGAGATACCGATGAAAAATCGTTTAAAGGTACTTCGTGCAGAACGAGATTGGACCCAAGCTATGCTGGCCGCTGCGTTAGAGGTTTCACGGCAGACGATCAATGCCATTGAAAAAGGAAAATTCGATCCCAGTCTGCCTCTTGCGTTTAAAGTTGCTCGGCTATTTGAAATGTCGATAGAAGATATTTTTAAATATGAAGTAACGCCTTGATGTACCCGTATCAATAGTGGCAGCATGATTAGACTTCGTTGACGTATAAAATTAGAGGGAAAAGCACATGATCAGAATCAAGCTCAGCAGAATCGCAAGCACCACGTTACTGGTGGCTCTCCTTGCCGCGTCGAGTGTAAGGGCTCATGCCCAGGGCACCGAGCCGACTCTTCCGCAACGCCTTGCCAAGCTCACGGAAGAACTGGAGATGCAGCGCCAGGAGCTCCACATTCCGGGGATGGCGATGGCCATCGTCCAGGGAGACGAGCTCATCTACAGTCATGGGTTCGGCATTGCCGACCTAGA
>JADFHU010000119.1 GCA_022567055.1 Planctomycetota bacterium | reverse complement strand
CTGTGCCATGGCCTCATCGAGGACACGCTGTTGATGCTGGCGATGGGCGGCCACTTGGCCGGCATCTTACTGGGCCGACTGCTCTTCGGACTGGTCTTCACCTTCCTCCTGGTTCGACTGCTGGCGCTGCCGGGGTCCGCCAACGTGGAGCGGTATCTCTACCAAGTTCGGGAGTCGAAAGAGATCGAGAAGCCAGAGCGTTTCATGGTTTCCCCGTGACGCTTGAGTGGGTACAATCGCCTCTTTGAATTACTGTCATGCCGGGTCGACGCGCAGTCCTACCCGGAAAAGGAGTTTCTCTATGAGTCAAGAAGTCAACAAGGTCATCTATTCGATGATGCATGTTGGGAAGACCTACCAGAACAAACCCGTTCTCAAGGATATATCGCTCTCGTATTTCTATGGCGCCAAGATCGGCATCTTGGGGCTCAACGGGTCCGGCAAGAGTACACTCCTGCGCATCATGGCGGGGATGGAGACCGAGCATGAGGGCGAGGCCAAGCTGGCATCCGGCTATACGGTGGGTCATCTGGCTCAAGAGCCTGTGCTCGATGCCGAGAAGTGCGTGAAAGAAGTCGTCGAAGAGGGCCTGCTGGAGACCGTGAACCTTGTAAGGGAATACAATGAGATCAGCGATCGATTCGCCGAGCCCATGAGCGACGCAGCGATGGAGAAACTGCTGGCCCGCCAGGGTGCGTTGCAGGAAAAGATCGATCATCTCGACGCCTGGGACATCGATGCCCGACTCGATATGGCCATGGACGCCCTGCGCTGTCCGCCTGGGGATGCCCGCATGGACATCCTGTCGGGTGGCGAGAAGAGACGGGTGGCCCTGTGCCGCCTCTTGCTGCAGAAGCCCGACATCCTGCTGCTGGACGAACCGACGAACCACCTGGATACCGAAACGGTGGGCTGGTTGGAACGGCACCTCCAGCAGTATGAAGGCACGGTCATTGCCATCACCCATGATCGCTACTTCTTGGACAACGTCGCCGGGTGGATCTTGGAACTCGATCGTGGCGAGGGGATTCCCTGGAAGGGCAACTACTCCTCCTGGCTGGATCAAAAGCAGAGACGACTGGCCTTGGAGGAGAAGAGCGAAACCAAGCGACAAAAGACCTTGCAGCGGGAACTGGAATGGATCGGCCTATCCCCCCAGGGCCGCCAGGCCAAGGGCAAGGCCCGCGTCAACGCCTATGAGTCCCTCCTGGATCAAGACACCGCCAAACAGGATAGAGACCTGGAGATCTATATCCCCGCCGGCCCTCACTTGGGCAATCTCGTCATCCAAGCCAAGCAGGTCGCCAAGGGATTTGGCGACCGCCTTCTCTTTGAGAACATGGAATTCGATTTGCCGGCCGGGGGCATCGTGGGGATCATCGGGCCCAACGGGGCGGGCAAGACGACGCTCTTTAAGATGATCACCGGCAGCGAGACACCGGATGAGGGGAGCTTCAAGATCGGCGCGACCGTAAAACTCGCCTACATCGATCAGGACCGAAACACGCTGGATCCCGACAAGACGATCTGGGAGTGCATCTCGGGAGGGCAAGACAACGTGCGTTTGGGAAAACTGGAGGTCAATTCACGCGCCTATGTCGCCCGCTTCAACTTCACCGGCGCCGATCAACAGAAGAAGGTCACCGCCCTCTCGGGCGGTGAGCGCAATCGCGTGCACTTGGCCTGCATGCTCAAGGAGGAAGGCAACGTCCTGCTCCTGGACGAACCCACCAACGACCTCGACGTCAATACCCTGCGTGCCCTGGAAGAGGCCTTGGAACGGTTCGCGGGCTGTGCCGTGATCATCAGCCACGATCGCTGGTTTCTGGACCGCGTCGCCACGCACATTCTGGCCTTCGAAGGGGACAGCAAGACCGTCTGGTTTGAGGGCAACTACTCCGCCTACGAAGCCGATCACAGGCGTAGACTGGGCACAGACGCCGATAAACCCCATCGGATCAAGTATCGACACCTGACGCGCAAGTGACATCAGGCCATGGTTCAGAGACAGCCATTTATATGAAACTTTTCTTCAGGACTCTTTGATGCCCCTTGAGTTAAAGACCCTGCTGGCAAAGGCGGAGTCCGCCGCCCGCCTCGCCGGCAAAGAGGCCCTCGCCCAGATGGGGTCGACGCAGACCTCCCTCAAGAACAAGCACGAACTCGTGACAGAGGCGGACAAGCGCTGTCAGCAGATCATCGTGGAGACCTTGAGTAAGGCCTTTCCCCAACATGGCTTTGTGGGCGAAGAGGGTGATGGGGGCCGCCTCTTTAAGCAGTCCCCCTCGGGCATGGAGGATCTCTGGTGGATCATTGACCCCATCGACGGCACCAACAACTACGCGGTCGGCATCCCTCAGTTTTCCGTGAGCATTGGAGCCCTGTTTGAGGGCAAACCCGTCATCGGCGTCGTCTACGACCCCAGCACACGAGACCTCTTTACGGGGACCGCCGCCGGTGACAGTCAGGCGAACGGACGCAGGTGCCAGGTCAGGGATCAAGGTCTGGATCGATTCGCGAATCTGGCCTTGGACAGTCACTTCGGGCCGACATTGCCGCCCTGGCTGCCGGAGGTCATCGTTCGTTCCCGCTTTAGAAACGTGGGGTCCACCGCCCTGCACCTGGCCTATGTGGCAAAGGGAGGGTACTGCGGCATGATCGGCTCTACACCCAAGCTGTGGGACCTGGCCGCCGGTGCGCTGTTGGCGGAGAATGCGGGGGCCATCGTCACCGACTGGCACAACCAGCCCCTCTGGCCCTTGGATGTTGGAGCCTACGAAGGCACCCCCCTGCCCTGCGTCATGGCGACCCCCAGGGTACACCGGGAACTCATGGACCTGATGTCGGTCGGTCAGGCGTGATAGAGTGCGCGGTACCGGGGCAGCTCACTTTGGGCCCAGGGTGAAAACGCGTCGGCCTCAATCAGCGCCCGCATCTGGGCCATGAGTCGTTGGAAGAAGGTTAGATTGTGCAGTGTCACCAGGATCGGGCCCAGCATCTCGTTGTAGTTGAAAAAGTGTCGCAGCGCAGCGCGGGTGAAATGGCGGCAGCAATAACACTCACAGGCGGAGTCAATGGGTTCCCGACTGTCCGCATGCTCGCTGTTGCGCAGCCGAAGCGGACCCTCGGTGCGAAACGCAAAGGCGTTCCTGCCGTTGCGGGTGGGCAACACGCAGTCAAACATATCGACGCCGGCCTGGACCGAGGCAATGAGATCCGCCGGCGTGCCCACGCCCATGAGGTAGCGGGGCTTGTCTGCGGGCAGGAGCGGCGCCGTGTGCTGCACAGTCGTGACCATGCGGTGATGTCCCTCTCCTACGCTGAGGCCACCGATGGCGTATCCCGGAAAATCGAGGTCCACCAGCGCTGCGGCGCAGCGGCTGCGCAGGGTCAGATCGATACCTCCCTGGACGATGCCAAACAGCATCTGGTCGGGCCGGCCATGCGCGCTCTTGCACTCTCCGGCCCAGCGAATCGTGCGATCGACGGCTGATTCCAGTTCTGCAGGCGCACAGGGGAAATGAGTGCACTGATCGAAGCACATGATGATGTCCGCGGCCAGGCGATTCTGCAGGTGAGTCGCAATCTCCGGATTCAGGTAGAGCGTTTTGCCATCTATGTGACTCGCAAACTCGACCCCCTCCGCGTCAATCCGATTGAGTTTGCTCAGCGAAAAGACCTGATAACCCCCGCTGTCCGTCAAGATGGGACCGTCCCAGGCCATGAATCGGTGGAGCCCACCGACTTTCTCCACGATCTCCACGCCGGGCCTGATCATGAAATGGTAGGCGTTCGCCAAGATTGCCTCGGCGCCCAGTTGTCGGAGCCGGTCCGGCATGATCCCTTTAACGGCCCCCGCCGTGCCGACCGGCATGAATAACGGTGTTTGAGCGGTTCCGTGCAGCGTCCTGAGGATCCCACGCCGGGCCTGGCTTCGTGCATCTCGGCGGATGATGTCAAAGCCTATCACGGCCGCCATCACGGTCGCCTGCCAATCCTGGCACCCGGATAGTAGTGCACGAGGATGTCTTGGACCCGTAGACCGGCCCGGGCCAGACCCTGGGCCCCACACTGACACATGCCCACGGCGTGTCCCCAGCCGCGCCCTTGCACAAAGGCCCAATGCTCGCCTCGATCCTCCAATCGACACCCGGTGCTCTTGATCCGGCGTCCACTGGGATCGATGGCCAGTCGCATATCCTCCGCACGTAGCACCGAGCTTCTGCCAGTGGGTCCTACCAGGCGGACCTGCGTGAATCGAGTGAAGTGCTCGTATTCACTTTGACGAATCGGCACGATCTCATGGACCGCTCCCAACTCGCGCAGCGCCGGGTAGCGCGCCAGCAGCCTCTGGCTGACCTCCTGCTTGGAGTAGATCACTTCGGGCCAGTTGAATTGCGTCGCCTTGGCCACCTCCTCACAGCTCCAGCACTCCACACCCCGAAGCACAACGGAGGCCTCGCCGAAGACGTGATTGCTGTCCTCGGTGTGTCCCCCACAGATCGAACTGTAGTAGGTCGGCAAGACGATCGGGGCGCCGTCCTGCCCATCAGTGAGCAGGACCTGCCCTTGGGTCGCGTGGACCGCGTCCCATACGGTGGCAGATTCTGCGGCTATCCCCCGGTAGACTTGATGTGCCTGGGTCCGACTCATGTCCCAGGATCGATGCCGGCCGAACCGTTCTTTGATGTGCAGGCAGTAGGTGCGAGACGCAATCGCCTGCGCCTTGAGGGCCTCCGGTTCCCAGTAGCTGGGCATTTCCGCGCCGACGACGCCGGCCAGATAGGGCTCCAGGGGGAGGTGATTGATCACGTCAAAGGAAGTGCCCGCCCCATCGACGATCACCTCAAGCTGCCCCCGGAAGCGCTCACCCTCGATGGAAAAGGTGTCCGGAAGGCCGAAATGGATTTCCAGGTGATCGACGTCAATCGGGTGTCCCGCCAGCGTCAGTCGGCCCCGGACCAGGCCAATGTCAAGGTGGTGGAGGTGTCCAAGATCCTTGAGACGAACCGAGTGACCCTTACCGACGTCCCGCAGAGAAACCTCGTCGGTGATTTGAACCCGGAACCGCTCGACGTTGTGGAGCAGAAGGACACGGACCCAGGTGTCGCGTGCGCTGGCCGTCTGCGGTGTGAGCCGATCCCTCCCTCTCGATCGACATTCCAGCCAGGTGACGAGGCCCGAGAGCAACACGAGGACCAGAAGAACCGACACCCAGGTTTGAACGGCTCTCTTGCGTCGGCCTGCCGGATTTTCTTCAACACCCGGAAAAAACATGAGTTGAATGCGGTTCCATGGCTGAGTCCGTCAGTGAACCGTACGCTCTGACCCTCAATCTACACGCCTGAGTGACAATCCAACCAGCGCCAAGGCCTTGTTGACCTCGACGAGGCTCGTCTGACCGAAGTTTTTGCACCCCAGGAGTTCCGCCTCGGTGGTGCGGGTCAAATCACCGATCGTAAACATGGACAGCTTGGTTAGACACTTTCGTGACCGTACGGTGAGCTGCAGGTCCTCGATCGGTTTGCTCAACATGCCCTGATCCTCCTCCTCAACCTCTTCCAGCAAGGGCGTCTGTGCAAACTCAGCGTCCTCCATGGCCAGCCCCAGGGACAGGCCCTTCGTCTCGAGAATGATCTTGATTTCACGCAGTGAGGTGTCACCGAAGTTCTTATAGGACAGCAGCTCAGACTCAGAGATATTCAGCAGGTCACCGAGGGTGTGGATGTTCATCTTCTTGAGACAATTGCGGCTGCGAACAGACAACTCGAAGTCCGAGATAGGCGTCTCGAGGATCTGATTCTTGCGAGAGAGGCAGCGCTCACCCTCCTCATCAAAGAACATCGTCTTGGAACTCTCAATGTCTCGAGAGAACAACAAAGCCCTCTTGTGCGTGGGAAACGCCTCCAAAACCCTGTCGACACACTGGGTCGCCAAACCGTATTGGCCCGCGTCCTCGTATAGGACCGCCAGATTCAGCAGGGCATTCACGAAACAGCGCGGCCCGCTGACAATCCGCTTGTAGCAGGCAAGGGCCTCGTCGTCGTGGCCGGTCAGGTCGTAACGCAGTGCCAGGTGGAACCGAGCCTCCACGTGGCTGGGCGACAGCTCAATGGCCTTCAGGTAGTTTTCAATCGCCTCATCATAAGAGGCTTTCAACTCTAAGAGGCGGGCCTTCTGATAGTGGTATTCCGCGCTGACGTCACCATAGTTCCCACAGCCCGCCAGTTCGAGTTCGGCGGCTTCGACGTTCCTGGCCATGCGATACGTCGCCACCTTCTCCATGACCACAGCCAACGCGTCGGCCTGGTGACTCAAGCTCTTGTCCAGGCACTCGATGGCTTCCTCGTAACGGCCGACATCCCGCAAGGCGTAGGCAAGATAGAAATACTTTTCCTTGCAGTCCGCGGCCTTTTGCAGGCTCTCACAGGCCTCTGCGGGACGCTTAAGTAGGTACAGACCAACACCGACCTTGAGTCGGTCCTTTGGGGAGCTTTTTTTTAGGTTTTCACCCACTTGCTCGGCAAATCTGTCCTGATTGATCGCGCTGGATAGCACCTGCTCCACTGTCTTGTCGATATCCTCCAGGGAGGGACTGGCCAAGGCAAACAGGTCCACCTCAAGCTCTGCGCATTGCTCCATCGATTCTTGCTCCTTTTAGACTAAGGCACTCTGACAACACCCTGCTGGCTTTGGCCGGCTGCTGCGGCCCTCTGCGGCGTTGGCCTCCATCGACGATGCTCACATCGCCTGCTTCGGCCGCCTTGCAGATGGCCGCTTCGCTCGGCTTCGGGCCGACGCGACGGTTTTGTTAGAGTGCCTAATACTTTCGCGCCGCCGGAATCTTTTTGAACTCCCGCGTCAGATCGAGCAACGCCTGCTCAAATGCCAAGCGCTCCAGGCTGGACGCACCCACAAAGCCAAGCGCATCGGTGTGTTCGTTGATGTAAGCCGCATCCTTTGGTGCCGAGATGGGTCCACCATGTGACAGACAAATCACCTCATCCCGAACGCCCTTAGCCGCATCGCACACTTCCTGAGTTCGCCTCGCTGCGTCCTCGATCGTGCAACAGGCAGCGGTCACACCAATGCTGCCGCCAATGGTTGTCCCCACGTGTGCAATGACGGCGTCCGCTCCGGCCTTCGCCATGGCCTCGGCTTCTTGGGGTTTGGCGACGTACACAATGCTGAACAAATCCATTTGCCGGGCAAGCGCCACCATCTCGACTTCATGCTGAAAACCCATTCCCGTTTCTTCCAGCACTTGCCGGAATTGACCATCGACGATCGAGTGCGTGGGAAAGTTGTTGACGCCTGAAAAACCCATGTCTTTGACCTTGCCCAGCCAATGCCACATACGGCGACGAGGATCAGAAGCGTGAACGCCGCAGATCACCGGCGTTTCCTGCACAACTGGCAACACTTCGTACTCGCCGATCTCCATCGCGACCGCATTCGCATCGCTGTAGGCCACCATGCCAGCCGTGCTGCCCTGTCCGGCCATGCGAAAGCGGCCCGAATTGTATATGATGATGAGGTCCGCTCCGCCTTGTTCGAGGAACTTCGCGCTGATCCCAATCCCCGCTCCCGCAGCCAGAATGGCTTCCCCGCGATCGAGCGTTTGACGCAGCCGCCCAAGAACTTCTTCGCGCGTGTAAGGGTTGCCCTGTCCAGTCCATGGATTCACCATGAATCATTGCCTTTCTGCTTGCCTGTCGTTTTATTTCTCATGGGTAGGGATTATAACATCATCCGGGTCGAGTTCCACCGCCTTCGTTCCCTTAGAGCACCTACGCAAAATGACTCTGCATTCAAACGGCTTATTTTGTGTCTGGACGGCGTCAGGCTGTATCGACTATCACCAGATAGCCTGCTTCGCCTTCCTTGCCAGACACAAAAACGCTCGTTTTCGGTGCGACGATTCATTTTGATAGGCACTCTTAAGATGGACCAACAATCTATGCAAAAAGCTTCGACAACCCTCAACTCAAGGTTGCGGATGCTCCAGATTTGGCTACACTTGCCGGTCCCTAAGTAGAAGGACCGTTCAATGACTTTGTGCCTATTGTTTTTTAGCCAGATTCGTGATGTGCTGGGCAGGGAGGAAGAGCGATTGGAATTGCCCTCCGGGTCGCGCGTGAAGGACCTCGAACGGTTATTGAGCACGCATGCGCCGCAGATCGCCGGCCTGCTGGGAAGCGTGACCTTCGCCGTCAACAACGAGTACGTAGATCGTGACAGCGAATTGCGGGATGGAGATGTCGTCGCATTGATCTTGCCTATTAGTGGAGGTTGAAGATGATCCAACTCACACCGGAGAAGATCAGCATCGACACGCTGTTGGACTCGGTAGAAGATCACAGTACCGGGGGCCTGGTGATCTTCCTGGGCCGGGTTCGGAATCATGCCGAAGGCCGGCAGGTCCGGGCCATGGACTATGAGGCCTTTGATGCGATGGCGCTGGCCAAGATGGAGGCCATCGCCGAGGAGGCGGCAGGAAAATGGCCCATCAAGAGAATTACCATCATGCATCGCACCGGCCATCTCGAACTGGGAGAGGTCAGCGTCGCCATTGCCGTCGCCTGTCCGCATCGGGCAGAGGCCTTCGCGGCCTGTCGATTCGTGATCGACACGCTGAAGAAAACCGTCCCTATCTGGAAGAAGGAGTACTTTGAGAGGGGCGAGGCCTGGGTGGAGGGCGTCCGACCCGATGCCTAAGCTAACTTCTGAATCTTTGCCTGGCTTTCCTGGAACTGCGCCGCGGCGCGCTCGAGGTAGGTGTGGACTTCATCCACGTAACCATCTGCCGAGGCGGACCAGCAGCGATTGAGATAGCGTTCGGCGGCGGCGAAGCTGCTCATGATGTCTGCGTAGGCTTGCAGTCCGTGCTGATAGGCAATGGCCTTGCGGGCCTCCACAAAGGCCGTGAGGTCATCGGTAAAGAGTTCGTCGATGCGCGGGTGAATGTCATAGGTGTTTATGCCTGTTTTGTCTTCGCTGAGTTGGGTAATGTTGGACACTATGTGGTCCAAACGTTGCCGCACGGTCTCCATATTGGCACCCACGATGTGCTCGGTCTGGCTGTGCTGTTTGTCCGTGTAGCGGATCAGCCCTACGCCGAGGAGGCCGACAGCGGTCACCATCGCAAAAGGAATCCACGGTACCTGAGTTTCGTCTAGGACGGTACAGAACACGCCTCCCACAAAACCAAGGGTCACCAAGACAAAGCCGGGGATCTTGAGATGGCTCGTCATGTCACATCCTTCATGCCCGAGACAATCATATAGAGGGCAAAACCAACGCCTACGACGCCCTCGCCTACGATCAGGCCGGCGGCGACGGGGATACCCACCTCTTCGCTGAATCGCCTGCCCCGGAGCCAGTCGGTCAACTCACGGGCCACGGCGCCCATTGTGTAGGTCAAGACGATGCTGAAGGGCAAATAAAACCCCAGACCGACCTGGATGCCCAACCCCCGATGCCGGTGGCGCTCAGCAGGACGCCGATGACCGCACCGGCCAGATACTTGCGGTAGGGTACGTCCCCGCCACGAATGCCTTCGATCATGCTGGCCAAGGCCTGCCCCTGGGGGGCGGGCAGTTTGTCACTGCCCAGTGTGTAGGCCTCGTGCAACACGAAGATGAGGACGATGATGACCAGCGGCCCCAACCAGGCGGCCAAAAACTGACCGGCCTGCTGTTTTCGCGGTGTCGCGCCGACCAGATAGGCGGTCTTCAGATCCATCATTAAATCCGTCGCCTGTGCCATGGCGACGCACGCCGACGCGCCCACCATAATGGATGCGACGATGGCGGCCTTGTCCCCTAGACCCTGGCAGACCAAGACCAGGATAGTCACTGCGATGAGGGTCATGCCGCTGAGCGGGGACCAGTTGGTTCGTCCACTATGCTCACCGATTCAAGACAAAGATGCTTTGCCGTCCCGGGCCGCTGCACGCCTGCGGCCGTTTGACAGGAGGTTTGCAGCCCAACAAACTTTCCGCGAGGCAAAAAAAAAGCGGTGAGCTGATCGCTCACCGCTGCTGTTTTGTTCGTGTCCCAGAGTCTGCGTCGTCTAGTCCAGCCACAGTCCCATCAGGATGGACACGTCCTGGACGTCCACAACGCCATCGCCGTTGAGGTCGCCACCCGGGGCGAACCCACCCGTGCCGCCGCCACTGCCGCCGCTTGAGATCAACTCAAATGACATGTCCCAGGGCACGCCGGCCGGGAAGTTGACCGGGGCCCCTGTCAGGAAGGAGTCGCCCACAGAGGGGGGCCACAGACCGAGTTGGCCGGGAAGTACACTGCCGATCTGCTGAATCACCACGGCCGGGAAGGTGCCTTGATTCTGACGCGTCATCCAGTTGAAAGGTGCGCTGGTCTGACCCACACCGTAGATGGCGGAAATGCTGATCCAGTACTGGGTGCCGGGCACAGGATTTGGATGGAACCAACTGTTTTGCGAGAGTAGCGAGGTGAACTCAAACACGGATTCCACGCCAAGCTGTCCCCGCGAATCCAATAGCTGTCCGCTGTAGGCCCAGGCCCAGTTGGAGACAGTGGTCTCCCAAATCAGCGTTGCCGGGAATGGAGCGGCAGGATTGTCCGACCAGATGCCGATGTGGAAGGAAGTTGGCAACTGAGTGGGGGGCGTAGGCTGGGTCCAGTTGGTGAAGAGGCCCCACCAACGAATCCCCTGAATGGACTGCGCTCCGCCTGCGGTCCAGTCATCCGCCGTAATGGGGCCCAGGGCGTAATCCGAGAGGATACCCCAACCACCGATGCGGCTGGTGCCTGCAGCCGCGACATCCGCCGGCTGGCTGAAAACGGTCGAGTACTTGCTCGCAGGAGACTTGGCCGCCGCCGTCGTCGGGGGCGGTGGGGGCGGTGGGGGCGGTGGG
>JADFHU010000118.1 GCA_022567055.1 Planctomycetota bacterium | reverse complement strand
GCACCGAAAACGAGCGTTTCTGCGACTGGCAAGGAAGGCGAAGCAGGCCGTCTGAGGACGGTCGATGGAGCCTGACGCCGTCCAGACGCAGAATAAGCCGTTTGAATGCAGAGTCATTTTGCGTAGGTGCTCTTAGTGCCATGAGCGATTGGACAGATGTCTACATCGGGCTGGGCAGCAATCTCGGCGAGCGAGCGCACACTCTTGCCCAGGCCGTCGAATGTCTGGGTCGCCACCCCGGCATCGAGGTGCTTGCGACCAGTGACATCCGGGAGACGGCGCCGCTGGGAGGAAAGGATCAGCCCAACTACCTCAATGCCGTGGTTCAGGCCCGCACCTCCATGAACGGTGAGGGGCTTCACGCCCAACTGGGGGCCATAGAAAAGAGTCTGGGACGGAGGCGCGAGGAGAAGTGGGGGGCCAGGACGATCGATTTGGATCTGCTGCTCTTTGGCGACCAGATCATCGCGCGGACCCACTTGACGGTGCCCCACCGGCAGCTGCACATGCGATCTTTTGTGCTGGCCCCACTGCATGAACTGGCAGCCGACTTGATCCATCCTCTCCTGCACGTCTCGATCAAGGAACTGTTGGGGCGACTCCAGGGCGGCGACTTTGTCTTGGATGCTCGGCGCCCGCAGTTGATCAGCGTCGCCGGCAATATCGGCGTGGGCAAAACCACCCTGGCCCGGAGGCTCCTGGACAAGTTGAGCGCTACGATCCTCTTGGAGCCCTACGATGACAATCCCTTCATGCCCGAGGTCTACGCCGGCCGTCAGGATCTTGCATTGGATTCCCAACTGCACTTTCTTATGCACCGGGTGGGTCAATTGGAGGTCGCGGCGCTGGAATCCGGGCAACTCTACGTCTCCGACTATCTCTATGACAAAGAATGGGTATATGCAAATCGCCTGCTGGATCCGCGGCAAATGGCGCTCTATAAACACATCTACGGTCGTCTTTCGCAGAGCATCACGGTGCCGTCTCTGCTGCTCTACCTACGAGATTCGTCAAATCGTTGCCTGGAGCGAATTCGTCAGCGAAACCGCCCCTACGAAGGGGGGATTGAGACCGCGTTTTTGGATGGGCTGGGTCACGATTATGACCGCTTGGTTGCAGGTTGGTCGTCGAGTCCGGTGATTCGCCTGGATGCTGCTGAGTTTGATTGCTTGAACGAAGCCCATCTAGAACGCTTAGTCGAGCAGATCCGACACTATGTCTGTGTCGGTCGGGAGTGAGGTGATTGAGGCCACCGTCCGTGGCTCGAGTTGAGACAGGGGTGTTGCGTGGATGTCGCAAAGACCATTGAATCAGTGAGAAGTTCAGTCGCCGGCGCGCGGCGCGAGGGCGGCACCGTCGCCCTTGTGCCTACGATGGGGTCGCTCCATGCCGGTCATGCCTCTCTGATGACGGCGGCGGTCCGCCGCTGCGACTACACGGTCGTGAGTATCTTCGTCAATCCCACCCAGTTCGGCCCTCAGGAGGATATGGATGACTACCCGCAGCCCTTCGAGAGCGATTGTGCCCTTTGCCATGAGCTGGGCGTCGACCTGGTGTTCGCGCCCACGGCCCAGCAGATGTATGGACAGGCATCATCGACCTGGGTGCAGGTGGTCGGTCTCACAGACGTTCTTTGCGGTCGATCCCGGCCCGACCACTTTCGCGGTGTGACCACCGTCTGTACCAAGCTATTCAACATCGTCGCGCCGGATGTGGCATTCTTTGGCCAGAAGGATGCCCAACAGGCGTTGGTGGTCAAGCGGATGGTGCAGGACCTGAATATGCCATTGGCCATTGAAGTCTGTCCCACGATTCGAGAACCGGACGGTCTGGCCGTCAGTAGTAGAAACCAGTACCTGGATCCTGAGCAGCGGCGTGAGGCCGCCCGTTTGTATCAGACGCTGCAGACCTGCCAAATTCAGATCGCGCAGGGCCGGCGCAGTGCGGCGGTCTTGATTGCAAGCATGCGGGACGAGCTGCAGCAAATTCCCAGAGCAAAGATTGACTACGTGAGCATCGTTGATAGTGAGACGCTGATACCCGTGGAAGAAGTTCGGGGGCGGCTACTCATTGCCCTTGCGGTCCAGATTGGCCCGGCCCGCTTGATCGACAACATTCTCGTAGACCTTGGCCCGAGCTAAGGTATAATGCGGCAGCATGGCGAGTTGCGTTAACAGAGACCCAGATGAAAACCTAGCCGACAGCCTACACTATGTTGATAAAAGTACTCAAAGGTAAGCTTCACCGAGGGACGGTGACCGCATCGAGGATCGAGTATCCCGGGAGTGTCGCGATTGACCCGGTGCTCTTGGAAGCGGCCGGTCTGGTGCCCTATGAGAGCGTGCTCATCGCCGACCTCGACAATGGCAATCGCCTTGAGACCTATGCCGTGTCGGGAAAACGTGATTCTGGAGAGATCAGCATTCTTGGCGCGGCGGCTCAACTGATCAAGCAGGGGGATCTGGTCATCATCCTGGCCTTCGCCTACTGCACCCAGGAAGAGGCACGCGGTGTGACTCCCAAGGTGGTGGTCCTCGGCCCGGGCAACAAGATGATGGATCATCCTCCGGGCGAGTATTGGGTTTAGCCGAATCGAGAGGCGGCGCGTCCGGCGAGAGTCATGTATCCAGAGCTGCTAAAGATTCCGTTTACCGACATGACCGTCAAGAGCTACGGCACGATGATGGTCGTCGGCTTCATGGTGGCGGTGGTGGTCATGCGGCGCCTGAGTCTGCGCGATGGGCTGGATCCTCTCCTCATCACCAACGCCTCGCTCTATTCCCTCATCGCCGGAGTAGCGGGGGCGCGGATTTTCTTTGTGGTTCACTACTACGATCGCTTTCGCGACCACCCATGGGATGTACTGAAGATCTGGCAGGGTGGCCTG
This sequence comes from Planctomycetota bacterium, assembly GCA_022567055.1. Lineage (GTDB taxonomy): Bacteria > Planctomycetota > Phycisphaerae > Sedimentisphaerales > Anaerobacaceae > JAIPFM01. The sequence goes on along the minus strand of JADFHU010000118.1, from coordinate 8,025 downwards.
GAGTTTTTGGGCGGCGTGGTGTTGGCCCTCTTCTTCATCGGCTTCTATCTGCGTCGCAATAAGATGCCCGTTCGTCGCTGTCTCGACGTCATGGCCGTGGGCCTGATGATCGCCTTGGCCTTTGGCCGCATCGGCTGTCTGCTCAACGGCTGCTGTTTCGGCAAACCGACGACCTTGCCCTGGGCCATCCGTTTTCCCTATGGGTCTTACGCCTACACCAGTCAGATCAACCCGAACGCGGAACGGGGACGTACGGAGTCTCACCTGCGGATTCCCCAGCACGAGTACTGCCACCTCGATGAGGGACGATGGTATCCCCGGGCCCTGGATTCCCTGACTACCCAACAGCAGTTCGACGTGACAGAGGGCAAGTACCGCTGCCTCTCGGTACATCCCTCCCAGGTCTACTCCTCTTTGACATCCTTGCTTTTGTCGGGCGTGCTCTATCTGTTCTGGAATCGGGCCCAGCGCCGCAGAGGGACAGATCACCCTGCCCGGCTGGTCAGTCCCGGGCAGACCTTTGGACTGATGCTTGCCCTCTACGGCGTGGTCCGTTTTCTCTTGGAATTATCGCGCGACGACAACCCCTATGAGTTTGGACATCTGACGATCTCCCAGATCATAGGCGTCGGACTCGTGATCGCGGGCACTTCGATTTTGGTGGCTGTGGAGCGACTCAAACGCTCGTAGCGGTCGCGCAGAAATAAATTCACACTTTAGAGGGAGCAAATTGGCGTTAGATTTGGTCGCGCCGATTGAGCGAATCCACAGGCGTAGCTATTCTACGTCGAGGAATTCGCGATTGAGAAGCGGCCGAAGATAATGTCAAGATTGCCCCTAATAAATGGGAAGTTATTTCTGCGCGGCCGCTTAGCCGCGGGGTTTCCGGCGGTTTCTCGGGGGGGGATAACCGTTCACGGAGTAAGGTTGATTTGAACCGCAGAATATCGAACAAGGAACCGCAGAATGTCGAAGGATAGTGCGTTTGATCTCGATGAGCGACATTGCCGGGGAGAGGGTGTATTTTCCATTGGAAGCGACCGCATTAGCCGATAAGATGGGCTTGGTGACGGACCTCGAAACGGCAATACACATTAGAAGAAGGACCCATGGGGCTCTACGACAGACAATATACGCAGGATGGTTACAATTCAAAAGCTTCCATGGGGGGCCACATGGGCTTTGCGTTTCCGCCCGTGAGCAGGATCGTCAAGATTCTCATGATGATCAATGGAGGCGTGTTCCTGTTGCAGACATTCGGCCCTGACCGGCTCCTGACGGACTATTTCGCTGTCTGGCCCAAGACGATCGGGACAACGTTGCAGGTGTGGCGGTATGTCACGTACCAATTTCTACATGGCGGTTTTTGGCACGTCGCCATTAACATGTTGGTGCTCTATATGTTTGGCGGCCTCTTGGAACGATTGTGGGGTGATAGACGCTTTCTAAGATTCTACCTAGTCTGTGGCGTCGCCGGTGGTCTGATGTATCCGCTGCTGCTCGGGCTGAACGTTCTGCAGGCCAACGCCTACGGTGTGGCCCCCCTAATCGGCGCGTCTGGCTCTATTCTGGGCATACTCGCCGCCTGTGCGATACTTTTTCCTCGACTGCCGGTATATGTCTGGGGGATTTTCCCTATTCCCCTGTGGCTCCTGGCGCTTGGGACGATGGTGATCGCCCTGTCGGCGGTGTGGAAAGATGGACCCAACGCGGGTGGAGAAGCAGCGCATCTAGGAGGCATGATTGCCGGTGGGCTCTACGTTTATTTTGAGAAACATCGTCAGCGTTTCGTCGGCAAGTTTCAGAAAGGCCGATGGGAGAGGAAGATTACGGCGGAACACGCTACGACTGAGGAGATTGACAGAATTCTAGAGAAGGTTCACCGCTCGGGCATCCACAGCCTGACACACGGGGAAAAACGTGCCTTAAAGCGGGCGACAGAGGCGGAGAAAACCCGCAAGAGGACCTAGGCTCTGTCTGAAAACTCGATCTGGCTTCGAGCGGCCCTTTTTCCGCCTGGCTGCATCCGGCTGCATCGACGATAGAACCAACATCGCCTGCTTCGCCGTCTTTGCCAGGCGAAAAAATTGCTCGCTCTCGGGCCGACGACGGAGTTTTCAGAAAGAGCCTAACAGGCCTGGGCCAGGGACGGTTCCATCAGGGCGACATCGATGTGCAAGCCTGGAAACGTCTGCGTACTGGAAGGGGTGAACATCCGTGAAGGTTTGGCCTGTAGCTGCCAATCCGGGTGACTCTCGACCTTTTGGTAAAGATGCTGAAGTTGCGGCCGTGAAATGTGTCCTAGATCAGCCTGATGAGAATGGCCGCCAGGGTCCTGCCATCTTCCTCTGACGATCACGCATTGGGGGAGAAAGGGGACGGTCCTGCAGTCCAGTTCAATGTGGTGACCTCGGCCCGCCATGAAACGCATGATATCGTCATTCGAGCAAGCGCTACACATCACTCGAATGTCATGCTGCTCTTCGGCGATCGACCAATCGCGATCTGCAAAGTCGGATAATTCGGGCCTTTCAACCTCACTCTGTGCTGAACTGGCGATCAAGAGGGCCATGGTGATGGCTAGCAAGAACGCGACCACGACGTGGCCCAGCACAAAGGCCAGCAAGGCTGCCGTTAAAACCGCTACGATCGTTATGTTGGAATACATGCCTGATGGCTCCGCATTTTCTTCCTCGTTATCGACTTAGATGCGTGCGTTGCTTTAGCGTTTACCTCTATAAGACCGCAATGTTGCCAAGGCGCAACAAGAATTCCGTGGAGTTGTTGTCTTTATTTCAATAAGCGGCCGTGCCCAACCCATCTACGCGCTGTGCTCTCCGAATGGATAGCGGACCTTTGCGCGTTTAACGCAGGAGCCTGCTCACCGGCCCGACTTCGGTTCAGGCGTCCAGTATATTGTTTGGCGCAACACCCTTCCTTAGGGTACGCTCCAGACTATAGGGATCGGCAAGAAATAAATTGGACATTTTGGGGTTCAAGTGTGCCGCAGATTTGGTCGCGCCGATTGAGCCAAACCGGAGGTGTAGTGAGCTACAGTGAGGATTTGGCGATTGAGAAGCGGCCGAAGATGCGGTGCAATCGGGCATCCAAAAGTCCAAGTTATTTCTTGCCGGTTCCATAGCATCGGTGAGCCGGCACGCAGTGGCCGGCCACCGGGGGACTGGTTGGGGGATGTAAGATTTCCGGACTCGGACAACAGATGTAAGGAGATGAGACGAAATGATTAGAGTAGGGATACTGGGTTTTGGCTTCATGGGAAGAATGCATTTCGACTGCTACGCCAGGCGGGACGATTGCCGGATAGTCGCGATCTGCGATGCCAATCCCGAAGGAGTGCGAGTCGATCGAGCGGTCGGCAACGTGGCCCAGACCACCCAATCCCTTGACCTGTCTGGCGTGGAGATCCTAGGCGATTTCGAGCGAATGATGGATACGGTCAAGATGGATGCCCTCTCCATCACGCTGCCGACCTTCCTCCACCGGGAGTACACCTGTCGCGCGCTGGACCGCGGCATCCCAGTCCTCTGCGAAAAGCCCATGGCACTCTGCCTGCCCGATTGCGACGAAATGATCCACACGGCAGAGCGTTGTGGCAAGGTGCTGCAGATAGGTCACTGCATTCGATTCTGGCCGGAATACGCCAAGGCCAAGGAGCTTCTCGACAGCGGCCGCTACGGCGAGATCCTCTCGTTATCCCTGCGGCGTCTGAGTTCGAGGCCGACCTGGAGTCACGAGGACTGGCTCATGAACACAGACCGTTCCGGAGGCATGGAGCTCGACCTCCACATCCACGATTCCGACTACGTGCAGCACCTCCTGGGGATGCCGAGGGCGGTATTCAGTGCCGGCGTCAAGGGAGGCGGAGACCATCTGGACTACATAACAACCCAGTACCTATATGACCGAAACGTGGCGATCTGCGCGGAGGGGACCTGGACCGCGGCGCCCAGCTTTGGCTTTGAGATGAGCTTTCACCTGGTCGCCGCAGGCGCAACGATTGTCTTCGACAGCACCCGGGATCCTGCCTTCCGCGTATGCCCGGCCGAGGGGGAAGCCTTCTCTCCGAGCCTGGTCCCCGGTGACGGGTACGATTGGGAATTGGATCACTTCCTGCGGACCGTGCAGGGCGAAGACCTCCCCGCGGTCACCACCCTGGAGAGCGCTCGTGACTCGGTGCGGATCGTTGAAGCGGAGAGGCGCTCGGCCCTCAGTGGCGAGATCGTTAGCCTCAGCTCCGAGTAGGGCAGGCTGAAGCGCCGCTCCACTGGGTTTTTCCTTGACAGTCATTCTGGACGAAATGATCATTAACCTTTTGGCTATTATGAACTTAAATCAGGTTGCTGAGGACGAATGATGATGAAGAAGGCGGTGGTCACAGGGATTACGGGACAGGACGGTTCTTATCTGGCTGAGTTGTTGCTGAATCGGGGATATGAGGTCTATGGCATAGTTCGGCGGGCATCAACGTTTACGACCGGCCGGATCGAGCATTTATATGAGGATCCGCACAAGGAACCTCGGTTGAAACTCATCTATGGAGACCTGACGGATGGGGGCAGTCTGTCGGCGATCATGAACGACGTTAGACCCGATGAGGTGTACAATCTGGCGGCTCAGAGTCATGTCCGTGTCAGCTATGACCAGCCCATCTACAGTGTCAATGTCGGCGCACTGGGGACCTTGCGGATGCTGGAGGCCGTTCGGAGCATGGAAAACCCCGCGCGGTATTATCAGGCGTCGAGCAGCGAGATGTATGGGCAGGTGGTGGAAACGCCGCAGAAGGAGACCACTCCCTTTCACCCGCGAAGCCCCTATGCCTGCGCCAAGGTGTACAGTTATTGGCAGACGGTCAACTATCGCGAAGCCTATGACATGTATGCCTGCAACGGCATCCTCTTCAACCACGAGTCGCCCCGCCGCGGTGAGACCTTTGTCACACGCAAGATCACGCGTGCCGCGACCCGCATCAAGGAAGGCCTGCAAGACAAGCTCTACCTGGGCAATCTCGACGCCAAGCGCGACTGGGGGTTTGCAGGCGACTATGTCGAAGCGATGTGGTTGATGTTACAACAGGAGGGGCCAGACGACTATGTCGTTGCCACGGGCGAGACGCATTCGGTGCGGGCGTTCCTGGACCAGGTGTTTGGGCATCTTGATTTGGATTGGAAGGAATACGTTGAAATCGATCCCCGCTACTATCGACCGGCAGAGGTAGATCTTCTGCTGGGTGATGCCGGCAAGGCGCAACGCGAACTCGGCTGGGAACCGAAGGTGAGCTTTAAGGAACTCGCCAAGATGATGACCGATGCCGATTGGAAACGGGCTCGCCAAGAGAAGATGCTTCATGAACACTCGGTCTAGGCCAGCCCTGCGATTGGATTTTCGGTCAACGAGTAACCCCTTCGGCGCCACTCCGCTGAGATAAGCACCTTACCATGGACCTCACTGCGAAGATACACATAGCCGGCCACGCCGGATTGGTCGGTGGAGCGATCATGCGCGAGCTTGCGCATCAGGGATACGCCAACGTAGTGACCCGATCCTCCGACGAACTGGATCTGACCCACCAAGCCGAGACACTGGCCTTTTTCCAAGAAGAGAAACCGGATTACGTGTTTCAGGCCGCCGCGAGAGTCGGCGGTATCCACGCCAACAAGACCTATCCGGCTCAATTCTACTATGACAACGTCATGATTCAAAATAACGTCATTCACAGTGCCTACTTGACGGGGGTCAAACGCCTGCTTTTTCTGGGGTCTTCCTGCATTTACCCGAAACTCTGTCCGCAGCCCATGAAGGAAGAGCACCTCTTGTGCGGGGATCTTGAGCCGACGAATCGTCCCTATGCCTTGGCCAAGATCGGTGGCATCGAGCAGTGTTGGGCCTACAACCGGGAGTATGGCACGCGCTACCTGGCGGCGATGCCGACGAACCTCTACGGCCTCGGTGACAACTACGATCTCAACGACTCTCATGTCCTACCGGCGATGATACGGAAGATGCATGAGGCCAAAGTCCATTCACGTCCGAGTTTGACGTTATGGGGGACCGGTTCTGTTTATCGAGAATTTCTGTTTAGCGAGGACCTGGCCCGGGCGGTCGTTTACCTGATGAATCTGAATGAAGATCAGTACGGTCAGGTCGTGGGGCGGGAGGAAAGCCCGCCCTTGATCAACGTCGGGTTTGGAGAGGATCAGACGATCAGGTGTCTGGCCGAAACAGTGGCGGCCGTGGTGGGCTTTGTGGGTCGGATAGAATGGGACAGCTCCAAGCCGGACGGACCGCCCAAGAAGCTGCTGGACAGTGCAATGATATTTTCTCTGGGATGGGCGCCCTCGGTTTCCTTGCAGGAAGGCGTTCAACGGGCCTATGCGGATTTTCTGGAGAATGCTGAGTGATCTGATCCGACCATTGAGACGATGAAGGATGGACGGATGAGACAAGAGCGACTCTGGTTTTTCGGACCAAAAACGCGTGACAGTGACGGGGTAAGAAACAATGAAGTATACCGTTGGCATCGTGGGATTGGGTTATGTCGGCTTGCCATTGGCACGCGAGTTTTACTTCGGCGGAGCCCAAGTCTTGGGCTTTGACATCAATTTGGCGACAATCAAGAAGATCAATCGAGGCATCAGTCCGATCAAGCACATTCCCAACGCCACCATGAAGGAGATGGTGAAATCCGGCAGATTCGAGGCAACGGACGAAATGGCACGGCTTTCGGAGCCCGATGCCATTCTGATCGCCGTTCCGACCCCGTTGACAGAGAATCGGGAGCCCGATATGCGCTATATCGAGACGACCTGTCGGTCGATCTCGGCGACTCTCCGTCGCGGGCAACTCGTGGTGTTGGAGAGCACCACCTATCCGGGGACGACGCGTGAGTTGATGTTGCCCATCCTGGAGGAATCCGGGCTCAAAGTCGGAAAAGACTTTTTTCTGGCCTATTCACCCGAGCGAGAGGACCCCGGCAACAAGGAGTTTCGGACCTCGACCATCCCTAAAGTGGTGGGAGGCTATGATAAGAAGAGTCTGAAGATGGCCATGGAGGTGTACGACTGCGCGATCGAAACAATGATACCGGTCTCTAGCTGTGAGATTGCCGAGGCGGCCAAGATCCTCGAGAACACCTATCGCTGTATCAACATTGCCATGGTCAATGAACTCAAAATGCTCTATGATCGCATGGACATCGATGTGTGGGAGGTCATTGAGGCGGCGAGTACGAAGCCGTTTGGGTATCAAGCCTTCTATCCGGGACCCGGCCTGGGAGGCCACTGTATCCCGATTGACCCCTTCTACCTGACCTGGAAGGCGCGTCAGTACGGCATGCCCACCAAATTTATCGAATTGGCAGGGGAGATCAACACCGACATGCCGCACTTCGTGGTGACCAAGGTCATGGAGGCTTTGAACGACGTGCGCAAGAGCTTGAAGGGGTCCAAGGTCTTGGTGTTGGGCCTGGCCTACAAACCGGACATCGAAGATGTGCGGGAATCCCCCTCACTCGAGCTGATCGAGTTGCTCAAGGCAAAGGGCGCCAAGGTTGATTACAACGACCCCTTCGTGCCCCGCACCCAGAGGCAACGTGAGTACGACCTCAACATGAAGAGTAAGGCACTCAGCAGCAAGATGTTGAGAGCCTACGATGTCGTGCTCATCTCAACCAACCACAGTGAGTATGATTTTCAGTGGATCGTTGACAACGCCCAACTGGTGGTGGATACCCGAAACGCCTGTGCGGGTGTCCGTCGGGGGGCGAAGAAGGTTGTCAAGGCTTGACAGGGCTTCTCTGATGATTAGGAGGCATCTGTAAATGAGAATACTGGTTACCGGGACGGCAGGGTTTGTCGGGTTCCATCTGGCCCAGCGATTGATTGATCGTGGCGACGAGGTGGTGGGGCTGGATTCCGTCAACGACTACTACGATGTCCGGCTGAAGCTGGGTCGGCTTTGCTAGACCGGGCTAGCGGGAGAGGCGATCGGCGCGGGTACCCTCGTACA
>JADFHU010000752.1 GCA_022567055.1 Planctomycetota bacterium | reverse complement strand
CCGCCCCCGCGAGGACGACGACGGCCTGCCCGGCTGGGAAAAGATCGCCTTCATCGGCCAGGCCCCGGTCAGGGTGCGGGGGATCGTCAGCAGCGGCGACTTCCTGATTCCCTCGGGCCTGAATGACGGAACCGCCATCGCCGTGACGCCGGATGCCATCACCACTGGCCAACTCTCTCATGTATTCGCCACGGCCTGGGAGTCCACATTCAGTGAGGGCGTGAGTCTTGTCAACGCCGCCATCGGCATCGACCAGGCCGCGGCGTCGGCCCGGGTCATCGAGACCATGCATTCACACCAACTCCGACAGCAGCGGAATATCGAATCGATGCAACAAGAGTTGGCGCAGGTCAAGGCCGCACTTCAGCATCTGCTCGATGCAGAAGGAGAATCACGATGAGTGGTTTGCGATGGAAATCCACATTGAGCACTCTGTTGTTTCTAATCACCACTGCGGTGCTTGCGGAATCATTCGGAGGCCCGACTTATGACCTGTCCTGGCATTCGATCGATAGCGGGGGCGGTCTCTCCACCGGCGGCGCTTACGAACTGACCGTCACAATCGGCAGAACTGCCCGGGAGCGGGGCAGCGGGGCCTGTTCCAGGGTAATGGTCCGGGCCAACTCGTTAAACTTGGCATTCGGCACCTGCCCACTAGCCATGAGGGCGTCGTAAACGTCTCTCGTGCCACGGGTGGCGAGTACATTGGCGCCCTGCGCGGCCAAGGACTCGAAGATCTTAACGGTCTGATCCGGGGTCTTGCCGGGGCAGAAGATGGTTTCCGGGAAACCGCGACGAATCTGCCGATGATGGTCGACGCAGGCAAACCCCAAGTCTTCAAAGGGCAGGGAGCGCAGCTTCTCCAGGACCTGCTCGGTGTTCACCTGTCCGGCCTGCAACTGTTCTAGGATCTGTCTGAGCGTTTTCTCTTGGATATCGCACCCCCGGCGAAATCGGGTGGGTTTTCGTCGCGTTAAAGCGACCCAGTATATCGTTTTGCCCGCGGCAGGCAAGAGATCTAAACCATTTGCTGACAGACAGCTAGAGGCGTACTCGCGTCTAAAATGCAACTTTATCTTGAGTCGCAGTCTCGTTTTGGATACGATACAGGTGTCAACAGGCAAACCCCTTTGAGTCGGAGGTTGGAATGAAGCGAACATCGATTCTACTGCTCACCCTGGGTCTCATCGTGACCGCTCACGCGAAAGTTCTGAGGGTCGACGATGACGGTCCTGCGGATTATGCCACCATCGCCGAGGCCCTCGAGGCTGCCGTGACCGGCGACGAGATCGTCGTTGCCGATGGTTATTACAGGGGCCCAGGCAACCGCGACCTGGACTTTCACGGCAAGAAAATCAAGCTCTACAGTGAGAACGGGGCCAGCCACTGCGTGATCGACTGCGGCGGCAGCACGGCCGAGCCTCATCGAGCCTTCTACATTCATTCGGGAGAGACGCGGGCGACCCTCGTACAAGGTTTTACGATCGTGAACGGTGTGGGGGACACTGTACCCAATAGAGGCGAATTGGCTGGGCCGGGGGGCGCCATTCTCTGCCTTGGCGGCAGCATCACCATCGAGAACTGCCTATTCACGGGTAACAGGGCGAGTGACGGCGGTGCCGTCGCGATCTTCGACTCGGGCTCCTTTCTAGAGGACAGTGTCTTCATTCGGAACTGCACTTTCTGCGGGAACGGGGCCGAGGGCCTGGGCGGGGCACTCTATGTCGGACCAAGTGGGGTCCTGAGCCTGACGAACAGCATCTCCTGGGACAATCGCGGCGGCAGCAGGGACGAGTTCGGGTTCCATACGGGACCGGATCTGTGGCCCTCTGTGCGGATTGCCTACTGCACAGTTCAAGGCGGAAAAGAGGGCATACTGAGCAACATAGAGGCTCTTCCGGAAGGGATCTTTTCCTGGGATCTGGGTGTGTACGATGTTGATCCCCGGTTCGCCAGCCCAGGCGCATGGGATGAGGAAGGCAACTTCGTCAGGACTGAGGAGGATGACTACCATCTCAAGTCCCTGGTGGGACGCTGGGATCCGAATCAATGGAAGTGGCTGAAGGACGATCTCTGGAGTCCCGGTATCGATGCAGGCGAAATCGGCAGGGAGCACCTGGGCTTCGAACTCTGGCCTCATGGGGCACGGGTTAATCTCGGCGCCTTTGGTGAGACCTTGGAGGGCAGCCTCTCACCGTCTAGGATTGATATGGGCGACCTCAATCTGGATGGGCTAGTCGATACAGAGGACGTCCGCATCTATCAAGATGAGTTGACCAGCGGAATCGTCTTGGCATTGAGTGACCTCGACCGCGACACGGTTGTAGGTCCCAATGATTTGAGCGCAATTTCCAGCAGATTCTTTGTGGAGCAACTCCCCGTCGCCAGTCCACAACCCGACGCCGACCCCTTGGTATGGAGGAACGATCCCGATAGCCAAATGCGATGGGCCGTGAAGCCACAATTCATAGCCTCCGCAGAGAGCTTTCAGTTAGACCCAGGCGAAGGACTCATCTCGATGACAGCGGAGACCTTCTACGCGACAGACGGTAGCTCGGTTGAGTATCTGTTTGTCGATGACGACCATCCCGAGGTCGACAGTGGTTGGATCAGCTTTCTGGTGGGCGAACCGGTCACCTGGATCGACAAAGTTCCGGACGCCGAGGACACCTACCACTACAAGGTCAAGGCGCGAAACTCGGAGAACGAACACGAAACGGCCTGGTCGGAGATTATCGAGGTCAAACCCTTCCTCTCAAACCTCTTTCCCGATACTCCCGAGTGGGTCACGCCCCCGACAGTGGTCGGGGCGGGAGCCCTTGAGATGGAAGTCAAGGAAGTG
>JADFHU010000117.1 GCA_022567055.1 Planctomycetota bacterium | reverse complement strand
GGGGGACCGGCCCGGTCTCGGGCGGTGCCGGCCATGTGACGCAGCGCCTGGCCGGCAACAGCGGTACCAGCAACTTTTCCCTCACGGCTTCTGAGGAGGCCCGCATGGTGACCATCGCCATCGCCCCGTTTTCTCAGGGCCCAGCCCCTCCGTTGCCTTCCGTGGAAACACCCTATGAATTCGACACCATTAAAGGCAAGCACTGTGACTTGGCCCGGATAGACGACACGCACTTTCTGTGTGCCTATACAGGCGATGGTGACGACGGCTGGGCCGTCATCCTGATCGTTGATCCGCTTACCTGGGAAGTGACCAAGGGAACACCGTTGGAATATGACTCGATCAAGGGCAAAGAGGCCAGTTTGGCGCAGATAGACAGCACGCATTTCATATGCGCGTACCAAGGCAAAGCTAAAGACTGGGCCTATGCGACTGTCCTGACCGTCAACACGGTGAGCAACACCGTGGTCCAGGAGTCCGTGTCTCTCGTTGAGAACGAAAGTGATGAGTTCTCAGTAAAGAAACCAGCAATAGTCCCGATGACTGGCAACCGGTTTTTGCTTGCCTACGAAGGCAAGGATAAAGATGGTTTCGCTGTCGTACTCGAAGTAGACACTGGTACCTGGGGAATCTCTGTGGGAGTTCCCTTCGAATTCGACACAAGCAAGGGTAAGGATGCTGATTTGATCAAGATAGACTCCAGCCATTATCTCTGTGCCTATGGAGGGGATGGTGACGACGGGTGGGCCGTGATCTTGGTGCCGGGCACGCAACAAATATTGCCCTGAAATGATCACATGCGAGTTCTCATGTTCTCATGTGTCACCCCAGTCGCGCTTCGTTGGCCCCTCGCCACTTGTCGCCATGTTTTTCGGTGCAAACTCTCTGTTAAAGTTGGTCGGGTGACGGGTCGATAGGACCGGGAGACAGAAACACAGCTAAGGGATCGGCGCTCAATAAATTGGGCATGCAAAAGTCCAAGTTATTGCATGGTTCTTTCATAATGCTGCTATCGCAGCCAGGATTGTGCCACGGAAGCCGCTGTTTTCTTGCAGGTCTCTGTTGGGAGGTTATACTTTATGGTGGAAATGCGAGACCCCGTTCTAGATCTCCTGGAAAAGGAGAAAATGCTGGAGCCAGATGTCTTGGCAGACGTGCTCAAGGAGCATGAGGCGTCCGGTCTTAGCATTTTGAACATCCTCAAGAATGAGCATCACGTCAATGAGGAGCAGATGCTGCGCTTGGTGGCCGGGAGCAACCAGATCGAGTTCCTCAATCTGGCGCCGGATGCCATTGATCCCGTGGTTGCCCACCTCGTGTCCTATGAGATGGCCAACCGCCATACGCTGATTCCGGTAAAACGTGAGGACAACAAGCTGATCCTGGCGATGGGGTCGCCCATGAACTTGGTGGTCCGTGACCAGATTGAAATGAAGACGGGTTACAAGATTGTGCCAGTGGCTGCGACCCCCACTGCGATCCGTCAGGCCATTCACTTCCACTTCGACGTGGCCAGTGTCACCAAGCAGGCCATCGCGTCGATGCGCTTGAAGGAGGACCAAGAGGAGGAAGTGGATGAGGCCGAAGAGCGGATCTCTCAGAGGGTCGCGGATGATCCGGTCACCAAACTGGTGGCTTCGATCATCCGCGGTGCTATCGATACCGGCGCCAGTGACGTTCATATCGAGCCGCAGGAAGCGGATGTCCGAGTCCGATATCGTGTGGACGGCATCCTGCGCAGTGCCATCACCGTCCCTGCGTCCGTCAAGCACGAAGTCGTGTCTCACATCAAAATCATGGCCGAGATGGACATCTCCGAGAAGCGTGTTCCTCAAGATGGTCACATGTCGGTCCGCCATGGCGGCAAGGAGTATGACCTACGTATCTCCTCACTGCCCGCCGTGGGTGGCGAAAAGATCGTCATTCGTATTCTCGACAAGTCCTCGAACAACTGGAATCTGGACTCTGTGGTGACCCACCCGCAAGACAATCAGCGCTTACGGGAGCTTGCCGCCAATCCCTATGGCATGATTCTGGTCACGGGCCCGACCGGGAGTGGCAAGACCACGACACTCTACTCCTTACTGCAATTGGTGAATACGCCCGAGAAAAACATCGTGACCGTTGAGGATCCGGTCGAGTACCGTCTGGAAGGCGTCACCCAGGTGCAGATAAAACCGGCGGCCGGCATGACCTTTGCGTCGGCTCTGCGGAGCATCCTTAGACAAGACCCGGACATCATCCTGATCGGTGAGATTCGTGACCTCGAGACCGCTGAGATTGCCGTGAGCGCCGCGTTAACCGGCCACTTGGTGCTGAGTACACTTCACACCAACGATGCCGCGGCCGCCGTCTCTCGTTTGATCAATATTGGCGTGCCTCCTTTCATGGTGGGCGCCGCACTCACGGGCGCCGTGGCACAACGACTGATCCGGACAACCTGCCTCAAATGCCGCAAGCCCATCAGGACGGTCAAACGCGACCTGTCCCTGCTCAGCTATAAGGCGCCTGCTAAGCAGAAGGGCAAAGGACCGACATTGTATCAGGGGAGCGGATGCAACGACTGCAGCGAAACAGGATTCAAGGGACGCAAGAGCATCTATGAGATCCTCCAGGTGTCACCTGTCATACGAAAGCTGATCCTGCAGGGCGAAAACAACGATGTAATCAGACAGCAGGCAGTGAAAGAAGGAATGAGGACCTTGGCTGCCAGCAGTAAGAGCGCCGTATTGGACGGTGTCACGACCCTCGATGAAATCTCACGCGTGATTGACATCAAGGAGAAATAATGCCGACCTACTGGTACATCGCGAAAGACGAAAACGGGAACAAGCTGTCGGGGACGTACAGCGACGTCAGCGGCGTCAGCCAGCTGCGAGAAGAGTTGACGAAAATCGGTTATTCGCTGGTAAAAGCCCGCAAGGAGAAAGCAGCGCGGCGGCGTACGACGCGCGTCAGTCAGAGAGAAATCGTCGCCTTTACGTTTAAGTTTTCCGGGATGTACTCCGCCGGTCTCAGCGTGTTAAAATGCCTGGAGACCCTGGAGCAACAGTCTGAGAACCATGCGCTCCGGCAGATTCTGGGAGAGGTCCGACAGAGTGTTGAGACGGGCACGAGCCTGAAAAAGGCCTTCGAGCCCCATGAAGAGATTTTCTCCAGTTTTTTCCTGGGTATGATTGAGGCCGGCGAAACGGGCGGGCAACTCATCAAATCCTTGGAGATGAGCGCTGTCTATCTCGAGAAACGTCTCGAACTCAAAGAGAAGGTCAAGGCGGCCTTTGTGTACCCTGCCGTCGTGTGCGTGGTCTGCATGCTGGTCATCACCGGACTGATCATCTTCGTGGTTCCCATGTTCTCCCAGATTTATGGACGAATGAACGTTGCCTTACCGGGGCCTACGCTGTTCCTCATTGTGCTGAGTGAGATTGCCACGAAGTGGTGGCCCTTGGTGGTCGGGGGGATCGCTGCGCTGGTATTTATCGTCAAACGGGCTCTTCGCGAGCCCAACATACGTGCCACCGTGGACCGGCTTAAACTCTCCCTTCCGGTGTTTGGCCGACTCAACCGAATGGTCGTTGTGGCTCGTTTCGTCCGGACATTTGCCACCCTGGTTTCGGTTGGCGTGCCTCTGCTGGAGGCCTTGGACGGTGCCCGGCTCGTGGTCGATAATGTGCAGATGAGTGGCATTATCGACGACATGAAGGAGTCCATCCGGACGGGTGGCTCCGTGGCCAAGTCCTTTAGGGCACACGCTATCTTCCCCCCCGTGGTCGTCCAGTTGGCGGACTCCGGAGAGGAGGCGGGCGTGCTGCCGGAAATGTTGAACAAAGGGGCGGAGTTTTTGGACAAAGACATCGACAGGACGGTTCAAAGTCTGCTGGTCAAGCTGGAACCTACGCTCACGCTGGGTATGGGAAGCCTGATCGGCGTCATTCTACTCGGCGTCTACCTACCGATGTTTGATTACATGAACCACATTAAATGAGGCGATGCTTCCCGTTTTTTGGGTAAAGTCGTCGGGTGCTTAGGTCGATACACGTCATGTTAACGGGCGAGTTCCCGTCATGTTAACGGGCGAATTCCGGAAGGTCTGCTGTGGATCGTCCGGCAAAAAAAGTTTCTATTCTGTGCATAAGGAGGACACCATGCGTCGTCGAATGAAACTGGGTTTTACCCTTGTCGAATTGTTAGTTGTTGTACTCATTCTAGGGGCGCTGGCCTTTGTGGCGATTCCCCGCATCGGTCAGAGTTCGACCACAGCCAAGACCAATGCCTGCGACACCAACGTTGACCTACTCAACTCGCAGATTGAACTCTTCTATGCCCAGAGTGGAACCTGGCCTGCAGCGCTGGCCACCATTACCGGCGATGTCAATTACTTCCCGGAGGGCGAGCCTGTCTGTCCCTTCTCGACGGCCTATGTCTTTAACACGACAACGCACCGTGTGGCGGGGCACGGCCACTAAGTCTGTGACCGACCGTGCTCTCGCATGGGACGTACCAAGCAAACCACGGGGATGGCCGAAGTGCCGGGGTGTCCCCTTTTTCTGGGACGCGTGCTCTTGAAACATCCCAATGCCTATACCCTGGTGGAGTTGATCGTCGTTGTGGCGATCGCTGGTGCTTTTGCGTTCATCGCGGTTCCACGTCTGCAGTTCGGCGCGGTGCGTCAAAAGGCGGCCAATGGTGTGGCACGCAAACTCGTCACCGATCTGCGCCGGTCCCGGTCGATGGCGCTGCGGGACGCGGTTTCGAACACCCAAGGCTACCAGGTGGTCATGACAGGGTCCTCCCCTTTCACCGGCTATGACATCAAGAATCTCGCTACGAGCAGTGTCGTAGATTCTTTTTCATTCGCACCCAATGTGACGGTCACCTGTCCCGGCAACACGAATTTCGACTTCGGACCCCTCGGCAACTTGAAATCGGGCAGCGGGACGCAGATTACCGTTTCAGCCAACGGGAAAACATTTACCCTCACGATCACCTCCGCTACCGGCAGTGTGTTGTGCACGACGAGTTGATCATGAATGGGTGGCGCACTCTATATGTCAAGCGCCCACGGCTGAACCGTTCCAGGAGACGCCGTTTGGGCGTCACCCTCGTCGAAGTGGTCGTGGCCTCCGCGCTGCTGTTGAGCAGCTTGATTCCCATTCTCAAGGCCCTTACCGTGGGGCAGGTCACGGCCCGCCTGGTTGACCAGAAAACGAGGAGCCTCACTCTGGCCCAGGCCAAGCTGGATGAGATCAAGATCCAACTGATCTATAGTTTCTCGACGTCGACGTCGGCGAGCAATGTGGTACTGGACGGATCCTACCTGTGCAATGTGACTGACGATGGCGGCTCTGCCCTCAAGACCATTTCCGTGGCGGTCGGGTTCGACCGCGATGGGAACAGCACCCTCAGTTCTTCCGAAGTCGTGATCACGCTTACCACGCTCTGCGCGAAACGCGTTGCCTAGGGAAACGCGTCCGCTAGCGAAACGGGCCGCTAGGAGCGTGAGTTATCGGCTTGAGACGCTCCGGGCGTGTGACAGCGCCAAGAAAATATAGGACGGTAAGAGGGCGTTTGATCTTTATTCCTGCGGTACCGAAACTCGCGTCCGATAGGAATTGGACCAACGCCCTGCGGCGTCTTCTCGTCGCAAGATGTCTAGGTTGCACCCAGAAGCGACTGAGGTCAGATAAGGCTCGCCGCGCCGGATGCCGAAGCAAGGGGTGACGTGTACTGGGTAGAGTTCACTCGTCGTGGGAGCGTTTTATTTTTACATGGAGATCAGGTTAGAGAGGGAATGGGCAATGTATCGAAAAGAGGGGTCCGCTCTGATGATGGTGGTGTTCGTGGTTGCTTTTCTGGCGACGATTGTCATGGCCATCCTGGAAATGAACACGGAGGAGATCCAGTTGATGCAAAACCAAGTCTATGCTGCGGAGGCGCTGGCACAGGCCGAGGCGGGTCTGAATGACGCGTTGTACGAGATCCGCAACGATTCGAGTTGGACGACAGGGTTTACCGCCAAGAGCTTTAATAATGGGACCTACACCGTGACCGTCAGTGGCGGCACGATTGAATCAACCGGGACAACCGGTCAGAGTTACGTGGCGAAAGTGTCGGCGGATGTGACCATCGCAGCCTCAGGACCGCCCCACGTCGTTCGCATCGACACACTGAGGATCAACGAATGAAACTGCTCTTGAAGAAAGCCAGGGCACGCCCCAAGAAGAAGAGTGTGCATGGACGACGCAGAATCACGTTGGGTGTGGACATCACGGAGACTCAAGTCAGTCTGGCCATCGTCAAGCAGCAGGGTGGTGTCACAACGCTCATTGAGGCGGCGCGAGCACCCGTCCCTGCCGCGTGCATTGAAGATGGTCACATCGTGGATCCCGCGGCTCTGCAGAAAGTGATTGTTGATTTGAGGCGTTCCTGCAAAAAACGGACTGTCTCTCAGACGGTGCTGTCTCTGTCCGTCAAGCCTCTGCTGGTGCAGACGATCGAGATGCCGAAGAGTACACCCTGCAACATTGGACAGTACGTTCAACGGGAGATCAAACAGTGCGTGGCCTTGGCCGGAGTGGAGGTGCTCTCCGACTATACCGGTTTAAACCCGGCAAACGGGCCGGGACGCCTCCTGGCCGTGGGGACCGACTCGAAAAAGACCGACGCGCTGGTCAGCGCCTGTCGCCAGGCCCGCGTGGACGTGGACGTGGTGGAGCCTAGCCTGATGGGGCTCGCGCGCGCCCTGTACGAACGCCGGATCGTCAGTCGGTTTGGCTGCAATCTCCTCTTTGTCTTCTTTAGAGACGGCCAGTTGACACTCTGTGTCTTTCGGCGGCATTCCGTGGACTATGTCCGCATGCGGGACATCGCGGATCTCAAACAGCATCCCAAGAAACTCGGACTGCAACTCGAGCAGGAGATCAAGGCGATCCTGCAGTACTATGAGATCGAAGTCCTGGACAGCCCCATGCCCTGGGAAATCAACATCATCACCGACACACAATTTCCGCTGGCGGACAATTTCCAGGCCCAACTCGAAAAGGCGACGAACGGCGCCAAATGTGAGGTGATTTCGACCGAAAATATCGGTGACGCCCTGGCATTGGAGGTGAGCGAAAATGTGTCTATTCAGGACACCTCTGTCGCCGCCGTTGGACACGCCCTGCGGCTCCTCACGGAGGCGTCCGGTGTTCCGCATCTCAACCTCTTGCCCTTGGCCGTCGCCCGCCTCAAGCGTGCCCAACAGAACGCCCTGTATGCGGCCGTGGCGGTTGCGGTTATCCTGCTTTTTATGGGGCTGGCCGTCATGGGCCTCATGGTCAAAACAGATGAAACGCGACAGATTATTGCCAAAAAACGCTCGCAAATGGGTCTGTCCAACACGGCCACCATGGTCGATACCCGCAGAGAACTGGAAGCACGCATCGAGCGGACTGCCGCCGTACCGAAACGGCTGAAAGAGATCTTGAAATCTCGGCGCGAGATCAACTGGGGCGAGTTTCTGGCCGATGTCAGGGATATGACTCCGGACGACCTGCGTGTCACGAAACTGGAAAGTGGACTGGAACAGGCCATCGTGATCGATGGTCAGGCCAGACATGTCGATTTGGTCGCCGCCTTTACGAACCGATTGAACGAGTCCGACCAGGTGGTCGTCGCGCAGATAACGAATACGGGACAGGATGATGACCAGCGTGGTCTGGTGCGCTACCAAATTGCCTGCAACGTAGTGGCCACGTCGGGAATCTAAGCTATATCGAGAAGAGGGCCTTAGGCGTGGGAGCAAAGAGCTTAGTGAAATTCGATGGATCACAGGCGGGCGCGGTGCTGATGGGTCTCGTTCTCGTTGCGGCGGTGGCTATGTACAGCTGGATCGTGGCCCCCCATGTGGACTATTTGCGGGCCGTGCAAAACTATGAACCGGTCCTGGATGACATTGCCAGGGAAAAGGACGAACTGCAGGACCTGGTGGTTCGTCGTCGCGAAATGCTCGATCAAATCAACAAGAAGTTGGACGATCTGAGTGGGACCCTCTTTACCTACGCGCAGGCCAGAGACCTACCTCAAGAGTTTGCCGCCGTGGCCGAACAGTATGGCTGTTGGGTCACGGCCGTTGATCTTTCCGACGAGCCAGTCTCCATTTTTGGTGCGGAGATGGGGGACATGAGCATCATAGATGCCGTGGAGGCAGAAGTGTCGGTCGTCGGGGACTACAACGGCTTGACGGCCTTCGTCAAAAGAGTGCAGGGGAGGGATCGCAAGATTTGGATTAATTCACTGACAATTCGGATGCTTGATGACGAAGGAGGTCGATTAGAGTGCCATCTGGCCATGACGATCTATGTCATTGAGGAGAAGGAGGCCCCGTCAAATGATTGATGTATTGAAACGAGTTGGAGTATGGCTCATCATCGTGTCGATGGGAGCGGACATCGCCTGGGGTCAATCGGGCAGTGGGCAGGGAAAACTTGGGCCGGGATTCAGAGGCTCCCAAGTCCGCAGAGGAAATCCATTTGCCTCGATCCTCAAGAAGAACAGACAAAACACAGAAGAGATGGTGAGGAGACTCGAAGCCAGCACCAGGGGTGACACGGCCCCGCCTGCTGAACTGTTTCTAGAGACGATAGAGCTGCGCTATATCAGTGCGGAGGACGCCAGCGAGGCCTTCGCCTGCTTAAGTTCCCCAGCGGGGCGGATGAGGCCGCAAAAGGGGAGCAACACGCTGGTTGTGTTCGACACGAGTGACAACCTGAAACGCATCGTCGCAGAGATTGAAAAAGCGGACCGGCCCGTCAAGACCTTGACGGTTAAAGCCATTGGACTGAATTACCTAGACGCCCAGAAGGCCGCCGAGGTGCTCTTGAAAATCGCCTCTCAGAACGGTCACATAGTGATCGTGCCCAAGTCGAATACGATTATTATCTGCGATGTGCTGAGCCACGTGGAGGCCATGGTGGCCGAACTCGTGAAGCTGGATCAACCCACGGCAGGGTTAATCGTGGAACCCATCCTGTTGACCCACATCGACGCCAAGAGCGCTCAGGAAGCCCTGGTGAACCTACTCTCTGAATTCGGTACCATTTCGGTGGTGGAGCGCACCAACTCTCTGGTGGTCTGCGACCTGGTCAAGAATGTCAACCTGATTCTAGACGAAGTCGTGAAGATCGACCGGGAGACCGCGGGATTGATCATCGAGACGGTCAATCTAAGGTTTTTGGATGCCGAAAATCTTGTCCCCATCCTGACCAAGATGGTGACTCAGTATGGCAGCGTACAAGCCAACCAAGAAACCAACACCCTCATTGTTAGTGACACACAGGAGAGTTTGGGCCAACTCCTGGCCCAGATCAGGAACGCCGACAAGATGCCCAGGCAGATCATGGTGGAGGTGGTTCTCATGGAGGTCCAGTTGGATGATGACAAGGAAATTGGCATCAACTGGGACATGCTCACGGAGGTTCGCAGTCCGGTCGGGTACCGGCAGAATCTGACCGGGGATGGCGACCGACTCACCTCAATCGTTGAAGACGCTGCAACCTTGGGGACTGCGACGGCATTCAACACGCTCGGTGCCGGTGGCGATTTCAGCGTGATTGTCGGAACGGTGCGTGCGTTGGTCCATGCGATTCAACGAAAGAGACATGTGGAGATTATTGCGAGTCCCCGCGTCATGGTTCTCAGCGGCAAGACAGCGACGATTTCGGCGAATGAGGAGATCCCCTACACCGAAAATCAGTCCTTTTCGGCGGGAGGCTCTTTTGCGGCCACCCAGTTCAAGAATGTGGGTGTGACTCTGGAGGTCACTGCGACAGTGACCGAGGACAATGCCATTCTTCTGGAGGTGAGCACGACGCAGAGCGTTCGGACCGGCGAAAGCAGCGGCGGCGTGCCCGTGGTGGACAGCCGTAGCGAAAGCACCTCCTTGCTCCTGAAGGATGGCGAGATTGTGATCATGGGTGGCTTGCGACGGCAGGAAAAGACGACTCAAAGGGACCAGATCCCCATTCTGGGGGATCTCCCCTGGGTGGGCGGCCTGTTCAGGAGAACGAAGGACATCGTGGAGAACATGGAACTGGTGATTCTCCTGTCGCCTCATCTCTACGACGGAAGCCCCGTTCCCAATGGCGTTATGCAGCGAGTGCACCAATTGAAAAAGACGGTCCCGATCACCGGTGCGCCTGGGCCGCGGGAAAAGCCAACACACTCGACACAGGCTGTCGCGAGATAATCAGAAGACTGTCGTAGGGGCCAGTCCATTGTGAGGAACTCTAATGTTAGGACTCTTTAAATCACAGAAGAAGGTTGAACAGCCGAAAATCCTGGTTGTGGATGATGAGCAGGATCTCATCAGTACCGTCGAATATCGCCTGAAGTTCTCCAACTGTCAGGTGGTCACAGCCGTAAATGGCCAAGAAGGTCTGGAGAAGGCTGCTGCGGAACAGCCGGATTTGATCCTGCTGGACACCAGCATGCCGGTGATGGATGGTCATGAAATGCTCAAAGAGCTGAGGGCCAAACCTGAGACTGCGGGCATCCCCGTGATTATGCTGACGGCTCAGTATGGGACCCAGGATATTGCCGCCGCTTCCGCCTATGGCATTGCCGACTACATCACCAAACCATTCGACTTCAATGAGCTCATCGAAAAAGTCGAGAGAGCGCTCAATGACGCATGAAACTCCGAGCTTTTGGTCGCGACCGCGGGCCGCCTGGCGCCGCGACGTGTTCGGGCCAGGGGACTCTGAGGATGATGCTGTGCAAGCGGAGATGTGACCGTGACGATGGATGGCGGCGTCAGAATTCTCATCGTTGAAGATGACGAGGTCGACAGAAGACTGCTCGAACGGCTTCTGTCCCAGAGTTCACTGAACGTCACAGTTCAGCAATCCGCCCGTGACCTGAAGACGGCCAAACA
>JADFHU010000751.1 GCA_022567055.1 Planctomycetota bacterium | reverse complement strand
GGGCGGCTTTCTTCGGGCTATACTACGGGGTTGTCTTCATGTGACTAGAAACGGCACTCAACGGAATAGCGACACCAATGGGAATAGACGACTTGGACCGAGAGACCCAGCAAACCCGTCCATCAAAGGTGCTGATCGTGGACGACAACGCTCAAAACCTCGAGCTCTTGCAGGCCTATCTCGAGGAATTGGACTGTGAGACGGTGGCGGCCTACGATGGCCAGGAAGCGCTCGATCTTGTAGCCAAATCTCCGCCGGATCTCCTGTTGCTGGACATCATGATGCCGAAGATGAGCGGGTTTGAGGTCTGCCGGCGGCTGAAGAGCGATCCCAAGACCAGCGCGATCCCGATCATCATGGTGACGGCCCTCAATGAGTTCGGGGATATTGAACGGGGGGTGGAGTCCGGGACGGATGACTTCGTCAGCAAGCCGGTGAACAAACTTGAGTTGGTCGTCCGCGTCAAGACGATGCTCAAATTAAAGCACCTGACCGACAAATTGGAGCGGACACTCGCCTACCTGGATGAAATCGAAAAGAGTGTCAGACCCTGATTAGGGTGCAAACTGTTCGTTGTCGCAATCGATAACGTTTATCCAAGCAGTTCATGCTTTCGATTGCGACACCGATAGCGATAACGATGGACGTGTATGACCCGGAACTGAACCCGGTTGACAGCTCGATGTTGCGCCG
Source organism: Planctomycetota bacterium (assembly GCA_022567055.1). Taxonomy (GTDB): domain Bacteria; phylum Planctomycetota; class Phycisphaerae; order Sedimentisphaerales; family Anaerobacaceae; genus JAIPFM01. The sequence continues at coordinate 2,149 of JADFHU010000751.1, read as the reverse complement.
GGCCAGATACCGGACGCACCGGCTTTGGTGCGAGATAACGGCGCCCGAAGTCCTTCGCTGTGGCGTCTCATAACCCCCTCTAAGACCCAAGCAACCGCTACAGCAGGCACAATCAGCTCGCTTGCGGCGGCTAATCCTCATCTCCGTCTCCTCCCCAACGCGCAGACCTAAATGCCCCCGTTTCCCGAGCCGATAGAACGGGTGCAGTGGTTGAGCGAGAGCAACTCATCAGACAGGCAAGCTGTCGTCCAACGGTGCTGCACAACTGGCTTCGGAGAAACGGCAAAAACTAGAAGAGTAGAGAGTGTCTATGAACCAAACACTCGAGGTTTTTGGCAGAGGGGTGACTGTCGATACTGCGAGCCTCCTCACTGGGTGGCTTTGCGAGTACCGCGCCTTCAAAGACAAAGAGGGTGGCCTGGAGGGCGGTCTGGACGAGATCGTGTCCCTGCTGGCGGAAAAGAAACCCGAGGCGCTGGAGTCGGCGCTGCGATGCTATCTCTTCTCCCATCCAGACTGTATTCCCGCACACCTGGCCTACGCCGCCAGCGCCTTGCAGAATCGAGACTTGGCCTTGGCCGTGGAAGAGTTGGTCTGGGTCTATGCCAAACAGCCGAGTAACACGGTCTGCCTGTACGCGCTGGGATTCTGCCATGAACTGCGCGGACAGGCGCCCAAGGCCATCGAGTACTACCAGGACTGTCTCAAGTTCAAAATGAACCTGGAGTTGCCCCTGCAGCGATTGGCCGCGATCTATGTCAAGAACAGACAATTCGATCATGCGATCGAACAATACCAGTGTCTGAAAAATATCTTGCCTGACGACATCTCGCTACAGGTGACGCTGGGCTATCTGCAGGCGGCGTCTGGGGATCCCGGCGGCGCCATCAATACCTTCAACGCCGCGATTCTGCTGCACCCCGACAGCCTGCTGTTTCAGGACTCCGAGTTGGAGCGACTGGTTGACGAACACGAGCTGCACGATGCATTGGATTACATCGACGTGCAGCTCGCCACCTATCCCGGTAGGGCCGATCTCCTGGCCAAGAAGGGTGACATCCTGGTCATGCTGGGCGAGACCTCGGAAGCGATCTCAGCGTATTCGGAGTCCATGAACCTATGCCCTGGATTCCTGGACGTCGCGGTCAAGCTCGGCACGCTGCACATGAAAAACGAAAACCTCCTGCCGGCCGCCAGTCTCTTCGTTCAGGCCATGGAGATTAACGATCAGATAACCGACGCCTATCTAGGGTTGGCGCTGGCCCACCGACGGTCACAGGACACCAATGGCGCCTTGGCGGCGATGTACTCGGCTTCCATGATTCTGCCCAACAGCGTCTTACTCTTCTGCGAGACGGCGAAGCTGTTGGTGACGACCTTATATGGGCGCAGCCGTGGCGGTGCGGCGCACGGGGGTGGACTCATGGAGGAAGAACTGCCCGATGGCGTTGGTCCGGCCACCGCCATAGACGCACACAAGGCGCAGATCGCCATGCAGCCCAGCAATCCGGCGCCATACTACCGTCTGGGCATGATGCAACTGAAGACAGAGGGGCCTCATGTGGCCAAAGAGGCCTTTCGTCAGGCCGTGACCATCTGTCCGACCTATTGCCGGGCCAATGCCAAGTTGTCGCTTTGCCTGCTGGGCGACGGTGACAACGAGGGGGCGCTAGAGCGATTGGAACTCAACGACACCCTGACCGCGGAGAGTTTCGAGCTTCACTACCAAACGGCCTTACTCTACAGCGACCGGCTCAAGTTTGCCTCATCCCTGCTCAATCTGTCCCAAAACCTGACCCGTAATCTGACGGAAATCGACTTTGCCTCACAGATTGCCGTCGTGCTGGAAGGAATGGGTGTGGTCGACAAGGCGGAGGCCCTGTGGGATGGCCTACAAGAAACGCTCGCCGGGGCTCAAGGCCTCATAGACTCGTAACACATGTTGCAGTCGGACGCCTTCGGCGATCCGCTGCAAACTCTCATTCACTAATCAAGCTGACCCAAAAAGTTGGCATGGTTCCAGGTTCACAGTTGAAGGAAAAACTGATTCAAGGCTTCGAACCGTGAACCCTGAACCAAAAACTCTAATTCGGTATGTGGTTTACGACTTCAGAAGCATCGTGAATCCTGATGAACTGTTACCTAAAAT